>JAZSCO010000119.1:0-5125 GCA_045602965.1 Acutalibacteraceae bacterium
CAGTCTGTGGTCGGGACAAGGAATAAATCCGCCCATTGATGCAAGACGCTTGATTCTTTCAATTTCAGCATCAACTGCTGCTTTGTCCTTGCGGAGTGCGGTTTTATCCATTCCGCCAACGCCCAGCATTCCCTTGCCGTATTTCTTCCTTGCAGGTTCAAACTGGTCGCCCCATACACCGATTTCAATGGGGAACATTGTGTTGACGCCGTTTTCAAACCATGTGGGGAGCAGTTTCTCTGTTACGCCGTCGCAGTCGAGAGAAATAATATCAATGCCGTACTGGTGGCAAAGATCATTTCTCTTTTTATAGTGCTTAGCACAAAGCTCATCAAAGATTTCGGGCGAAAGCAAAGGCCCGTTTTTGAAGCAGATATCCTCCCAATAATGAGCAAAATCAAATTTTGCACCCGTTTCAAGGATCGCCTTTACGCACTGATACTGCATTTCGGCATATGTATCAACAATATCCGCAAACAAATCCTCGTCCTCGTCATACATAAGATAACTCATGCCGACAACCGATGTCATGTCACGGATATTTCCGAGAACACTTCCGAGATTAAGACCGATGGGGCGTACCTTATCTCTTGTTTCGTTGAAGTTTCTGAAATATTCAAAATCAACTCTCTCGGGAGAATACTGCATTTTGGGCTTATAGAGAGTTTCAAACGTCTCTCTGTCCTTGAGAGTGTAGTCATCTTCAGAAGGGATTGAAGTTATACCCGGCTTAATGCGTTCAATAACGCCGACACTGTTGAGAACTCTTCGTGAGCCGTCAGGCAGAATTTCAAGTTCCTTTGTTTCAAATCGGGGATAAAGTCCGTTGTTTGCACCTCTTGTGCAGGACCAGTTGAAATCCCAGCCGATAAGCTTATCGAGGATTCTGTCCTTTTCGTTGCCGTCCCAATTATTCTCTGCAAGCTCTTTGGGGATTTTCCCCTGCTCTGCCCATTCAACAAGCAGTTCACCCCAATAACCGAAGTGAACGGCAGGCAGACGGTCTGCATCCTTATAGTGAAGGATGTTCATGGCACGCTCTCTGTTAGTCATAGAAAATCTCCTTATTTTCCATTATAATTGAATTATATCACATCATTCCGTTGGAATAAATATGGTTTTTTGTTTTGATTGTTTAGTCTCTGCAACAAAACCATATTTGTAAAATCTACGTACAATTCTCAAACCGAGATATGGACAGAGATTTTTTAACTTTCTTCTTATTTATCTGTTGGTATATTAAGTAAATAAACCACCGGAGTTACTTCATATGTAAACTTTCAATAGCTATAATATAACTAAATAGTATTTATCAAAACAATTCATCTGAATATATAATAAAACACCATATCATCCCTCTTATTCTTACTACAGAATTATATATAAAATCTGTTTTAAATTCAAGTGTTGCAAAAACATACTGTGCGAATTATAATTTAAATATAAATAAAATTTCAGAGGTAACATTATGAATTTTGATTTGAATGATTTCAGGAAAAGTATTATTTGTGAAAACGCTGTGAGTGACACGGTAATTGAAACGGTTATTGACGGCGATACGCTTGATTTATATGTAACCGCTACAAATGATAAGGTTAAATTCATTGAGCTTGAATGGAATTTTGAAAGTGATAACGGCATTTACGTTCTCGGCGATGCATGGGAACGCAGCTACGGCGAGCTTGAATTCAGAAAGCTTTCCGCTAACGACAGATGTATGCCGTGGTATTTTATTGCAACAAACAAGTCGGAGTGTTTTTGCTTCGGTGTTAAAACGCAGCCGAATGCCTTTGTCAGTTTCAGATATACGGTTGACGGAATCAAAGCAACCGTAGATTGCAGAAACGGCAACTGCGGCATTGAGCTTGGCGGCAGAAAGCTTCATCTTGCAAAGTTCGTTTACAAAAAATACAACTCCGACGATATATATTCCTGCCTTCACGATTACTGTAAAAGCCTTTGCGATAAACCCATTCTTCCCAAAGAAAGAATATACGGCGGTAATAACTGGTATTATGCATACGGCAAAAGCAGTTACGGCGAAATAATTGCCGACACAAAGGTTCAGGTTGAACTTGCAAACGGAATTGAAAACAAGCCGTTTGAGGTTATTGACGATTGCTGGCAGATTCATTCCTGCGAAGGCCCGTGGATTCCCAACGAAAAATTCAGAGATATGAAAAAACTTGCCGATAAAATCAAAGAAATCGGTGCAAGACCCGGCATCTGGGTCAGACTTCTGCATAACAGAGACACCGCCATAACGGAGGATATGAGAATTCTGCGGGGCGGCAAAAAGCAGTATCTTGACCCGACCCACCCTGCCGTTAAAGAATACATAAAATCGGATATAGAAAGAATCAGAGGATGGGGCTATGAGCTTCTCAAACACGATTTCACAACATTTGACCTTTTCGGTGCTTGGGGCAGCAACATCTTTTTAACAGAGAATGATATTGAGGGCTGGAGTTTTTACGATAAATCAAAAACCAATGCCGAAATTACTCTCGACCTTTACAGACTTATCAAAGAAACGGCACAGGATATGTATATCATCGGATGCAACACGGTGTCTCACCTTTGCGCAGGTCTTGTTGAGATAAACCGCACGGGCAACGACACAAGCGGCAGAGAATGGGAAGCAACAAAGAAAAACGGTGTCAACACCCTTGCTTTCCGCCTTGCACAGAATGAAGCTTTTTATATGTGCGATGCAGACTGCGTCGGTATTCTTGAAGATAATATTCCGTGGGTGAAGAATAAGCAGTGGCTTCACGTGCTCTCGTACAGCAACACGCCTCTTTTCGTTTCATGCAACAATAAATTGAGCGATGAAAAGAAAAAAGATCTTGCAGAAGCCTATAATACATTCCAGGCAAATCACACAATCAGACCTGTTGATATTTTCGAAAACCTTACTCCGTCAGTGTGGGAAATTGACGGTGAAACCGTAAATTATGAGTGGTAAATGAATTAACACATTTCAGGAAAAGGTGGTTGAATATGAATTACAGAGTACCGCCAAAATATCATTTTAAAACCCAAAAAGGCTGGATAAACGACCCTAACGGACTTGTTTTTTTTAACGGCTATTATCATATTTTTTATCAGCATTCACCGAATTTTGAAAAACCCTGGCAGGAAAATATGCATTGGGGACATGCAAGAACATAGCATTTTCTTGAATTTGAAGACCTTCCCGTTGCGCTTTTTCCCGATATGCCGTATGACAAGGACGGATGCTGGTCGGGTACGGCTATTGTAAAAGATAACAGACTTTTTCTCTTTTACGCATCAATTCACGACGGTATTCAGTCCGTCAGCGTTGCTTATTCCGATGACGGCATAAGCTTTGAAAAATATGAAAGCAACCCTATAATCAGCGGTTATCCGTCTGACGGCTGTCCCGATTTCCGTGACCCTGCCGTTTGTTATTCCGACGGCAAATATTATTGTGTAATGGCATCGGGCAATCACGAAAAGAAAACTGCAAATCTTCTGCTCTATGAAAGCGAAAATCTCTTTGATTGGAGCTACAAAGGCATTCTTTGTGAGTGGGAAAATTCAAGGTTTGCCGAGTGCCCGTCATTTATGAAATCGAGAGATAAATATTTGCTTACCGCTTCCGTCTGCAAGGCTGACAGCCACCGTTTTTCGGTAATGTACGGTACTTTTGACGGCAGCAAATTCACACCAGAATACACGGGCGAGGTTGACAAAGGTCCCGACCGGTATGCAGGTCAGGTTTTTCTTGATAACAAAGGCAGAACGATTCTTATATCGTGGATTCCCGGCTGGAATTATGCAGGCTACCGCAAGAAAGATATCGGCTGTATGTCAGTCCCCCGAGAAATAACGCTGACTGACGGCAAGATTACGGGTTATCCCGTTGAAGATGTAAGGCATCTGATGAAAGATGATGACCCTGCTCTTATTCGTACAGATAACGGATTCAGAATAAAGCGTGACGGGCGCAAGAGCGTTGTTTATAAAGGCGAAATCAACAACCTTAAAATTATTCGTGACGGATATATTATGGAAGTGTTTGTAAACGGCGGCGAAGAAATTTATTCTGTTTTGCTTTAATGAATGCAACAAATAATAAGCATCTTGTTAATAATACACCCACAATAAGGAGCGGACTATGATAACAAAGCTTGAATTACATACCGACGTTTTGGTTCTCGGAAGCGGACCCGCAGGGTTTGCAGCGGCATATACAGCAGCAAAAAACGGAGCAAAGGTTATTCTCGTTGAACAAAGCGGCGACATTGGCGGAATTTCCACTTCGGGACTTATGAGCCATTGGACGGGAAGCTGCGGAAGTCCGCTTTATTATGACATTCTGAAAAGGTCATCCGAAAACAACGAGGGTGAATTCAAAAACAAAATAACTAATCTTATCGACCCCGAAAAGCTGAAAACTCTTTATCTTGAAATGCTTGATGAGGTCAGCTGTAAGCTTATGCTTTACACTTTTGCTGAAGATGCAATCTGTGACGGTGATAAGGTGCTCGGTGCAACCGTTATCAACAAATCGGGCAAAACGGATATATATGCCAAAGTCATTATTGACGCTACGGGTGACGGCGACATTGCCGCAAGAGCAGGAGCAGAATTTGTTCTCGGCAGAGAAAGCGATAACAAGATGCAGCCTGCAACTCTGATGTTCAAGGTCGGCGGTGTTGATTATGACCGAGCCGTGTTCTTAGGCTCATTTGAATCCACTTACGAAACACCCAATGGCGAGCTTCAGGCTCTTGCAAAAGAACACATACCCTACCCTGCAGGACATATTCTCACTTATGAAACCACACTTCCCGGTGTTGTTACCTGCAATATGACAAACGCCGTTGAAATTGACGGCACGGTTGCCGATGATTTAACAAACGCAACCCTGATCTGCCGCAAACAGATGGATGATATAGTGAAATACTTAAGGAACTTTGTACCGGGCTATGAAAAATGTTTTATTATCAGCACCGCCTCTTTAATTGGCATTCGTGAAACAAGACATTTCAAGGGAAATTACACGCTTAACGAACAGGATATACTCGAAGCAAAAGTATTTGACGATTACGTTGTGAAAGATGCCTACTTTAATTTTGACGTTCACAACATCACT
>JAZSCO010000120.1:0-23305 GCA_045602965.1 Acutalibacteraceae bacterium
GATATTTCACTTTACCGCCGTTGAGTTCCCACCAAGCCTCGCGGATTCCGCCGTAATGAACGGGGATTGCGATTGCAGTGATAATGATACAAAGGGCAAGAACAAGAGCGATTATTTTTTTGATTGGCGCTTTCTTTTTGCCGTCAGACGGCGGAGCGGTTTCTTCGGCTTGTTCAGAGTATTCGGTCACAGATTCGATTGAATCAGATTTGAGAATATAATCGGTTGACACGCCGAAAAGTTCGCTCATTGCAATTATTTTATCGGTATCGGGCAATGCCGCACCCGACTCCCATTTTGAAACCGACTGGCGGGAAACACCGAGTTTTTCGGCAAGCGCTTCCTGTGACAGTCCTTTTTCTTTTCTTAATATCGAAATTTTATCAGAGATGTTCATTTTCTGTTCCTCCTTTGTGCGTTGATTAAATTTTAGCCGTTGCGGACTTGATTTTCAACCAACTTTGGTATACACAGACAAAAAATTTCATGTAAACTTGGGTTTACATTTATTAGAATAGCACTTTTATTATTTTCAGTCAATATATTAAGCCGCTCTCTGTTAAGTCAGAGAACGGCTTTTTGTGTTATATCAAAAATACTTTTGCAAGGCCGAAATAGATTACGAGGGTTACGATGTCAACCAGAGTTGCAATCATCGGGCCTGCCATGAGCGCAGGGTCAAGTTTGATTATCTTTGCAAATATAGGCAATGAACAACCGATGAGTTTTGCAACAAGGATTGCGCAGAACATTGCGAGCGAAACAACAAGAAAAACTTCAAGCGTTCCTTCACAGAAAAGGTACATTCGCAGAATGTTTGCAACCGCAAGCACCGCACCGCAGATTGAAGCAACGCGCAGTTCTTTGAGAACGATTTTGAAATAATCCTTTATTTCGATTTCGCCAACGGCAAGACCGCGGATGATAAGCGTTGAAACCTGGCTGCCTGCGTTACCGCCCGTGCCCATGAGCATGGGCATTGAAGCGGTCAGAGCAACGAAACCCGAGAGGAGAGTTTCATATCCTTCGATGATTTTACCAGTAAAAGTTCCCGAAATCATAAGGATGAGAAGCCAGAGAATTCTGTTGCGTGCGAGCTTGAAAACTCCGGTTTTGAGGTATTCATCGTCTGAAGGAGCAAGCAAAGCCATCTTTTCGAAGTCCTCGGTGGTTTCTTCTTCGATAACGTCAACGATATCGTCAACGGTGATAATGCCGACAAGTCTGTTTTCGTTATCAACAACGGGTACGCTCAAAAGGTCATATTTCTTAACAATATCCGCAACGTATTCACGGTCGTCAAGAGTATTAACGGAAATGAGCTGTGCATCATCCTCCATGATATCGCCGACGAGAGTGTCCTTGTCACAGAGAAGGAGCGAAAGCAGAGGAATGCTTCCGAGCAGATGATGCTCTTTATCAATGCAATAACAGGTGTAGACAGTTTCTTTGTCTATGCCTGTTTTTCTTATTTTATCAATAGCCTCTGCCGCTGTGAGCGTTGTGCGCAGATGCACCATTTCGATGGTCATAAGACTGCCGGCACAGTCGTCGGGATATTTAAGAAATCTGTTGATGAGCTTTCTTGTTTCGGGGTCGGAGTGAGCAAGTACTCTTGTAACAACGGTTGCAGGCATCTCTTCAAGGAAGTCAACCGTGTCGTCAAGAAACATCTCGTCGAGCAGAATTTCAAGTTCGGTATCGTTAATTTTTTTAACGAGGTCTGTCTGAGTTTCGGGTTCAAGATAAGCGAAAACCTCTGCGGAAACATCCTTCGGCAGAACTCTGAAAACAAAAAGCTTTTCTTTGAGTTCGAGTTCTTCTATTATCAGAGCTGTATCAACAACGTTGATTTCCGTCAGGCAATCACGAAGAGCCGAAATTTCGCCTTTTTTTATCATTTCGCCAATCTCGGCAAGAATGATCTCAAAATTTTCCATAAAAAAACGCCGCCTTTCGCATACCGCAAAGACAGCAAATATCAAACGAAAGCGATTTAGTTTTAAATCACTCTGAAAATTCCGTTGACAGTTCCGTCATGCGGCTGTATGTAGTTTCGTATCTACTTCGAGGGTTGGGAATATCGGAACTGCCCAAAATTTTCACCACACATTTCAAATAAATTTTAACAAAATAATGGTACACCTAAAAATCGATAAAGTCAAGCAAAAACGAGAAACTTTTTAAATTGATTGAATATTTTAAAAAAACAGAGAAAAACAGAGTTACAGGGGCGAAAATGGGTGAAAACGGGAGAAATCGACGAATGTTTTCGGATGCCATGAAAAAGCTTTAAACCTTTTTGGGTTAAAAAAACGCCGTGTTCCGACTTAGGTTGAGGGACACAAGTCCTTCGGAAGGAGTGATTTATTGAAAAAAGGTTTAACCGAAAAAGAGAAGCTGTTCTGTGCTTATTACGCAGACGGCGCAGATGCAAGAGGATGTGCGGCAAGAGCCGGATATTCCGTTATGCCCCAGAGAAATGCGGCAAAACTTCTTGCCAGAGAAGATATCAGGTCGGAGATATCAAGGCTTGAGAAGGAAAAAAGAGCAGTCAGCTCCGTTGAAAGAGGTCTTATGCGACTTGCATTCGGTTCGGTTGCAGATGCGATGAAGCTGATGCTTTGCGAAGAAACAATGAGCGCCGAGGAAATTGAAAAGCTTGATCTTTTCAACGTTTCCGACATCAAACGCCCCAAGGGCGGAGGGCTGGAAATCAAGTTTTTTGACAGATTGAAGGCTCTGGAGCGTCTTGAAAAAATCGGAAGTGAGGAAGAAGGAACACAGAGCAGTTTTATCAAAGCTCTTTCCGACGGTGCAAAATTGCTTTCCGGGGAGGATGAGTCTTGAGCAAAAAGCAGGACTTTACAGCCTTTTCGGAAAAGCAGATGAAAGCACTGTGTTGGTGGATGCCCGAAAGTTCGCTTCGTAAGCACGATGCAATTATATGTGATGGGGCGGTGCGTTCGGGAAAAACTCTTTGCATGTCTGTTTCGTTTGTGGCATGGGCTTTTTCAGCGTTTTCCGACCGTTCTTTTGCGCTCTGCGGAAAAACAATCGCTTCCTTACGACGTAATGTTGTTACGGCTATTCTTCCCGTGCTTAGGGAACTCGGTTTTGAATGCAGCGAAAAACTTTCGCAGAATCTTATCGAGATTTCGTATGGCGGGTCAAAAAATCGCTTCTGGCTTTTCGGCGGCAAGGACGAAAGCTCCGCCGCACTTATTCAGGGCATGACTCTTGCGGGAGTTTTGCTGGATGAAGTAACGCTGATGCCGCGTTCTTTTGTTGAGCAGGCATTGGCAAGATGCTCCGTTGACGGTTCAAAACTTTGGTTCAACTGCAATCCCGAACATCCGATGCATTGGTTTCATGAGGAATGGGTCAAAAAGCACAGCGAAAAGAATTGTCTCTATCTTCATTTTACGATGAAAGATAACCCTTCCCTGACTCCGTCAATAATCCGTCGCTATGAAAAACTTTATTCAGGTGCATTCTATGAACGTTTTGTTCTTGGCAGATGGGTTGCGGCACAAGGGTGTGTGTACCCGATGTTCTCGCATGAAAAACACGTTGTCCCACCACCCGATTTCCTTTCGCAATACTATATTTCGTGTGATTACGGTACGGTTAATCCATCGTCTTTCGGACTTTGGGGAACAAACGGCGGTAAGTGGTACAGAATCAAGGAATACTATTTCAATTCAAGGGTCGAAGGGAACCAAAGAACTGACAGCGAACATTATGATTCGCTCTGTGATCTTGCAGGAAGTTTGCCGATTGAAGCGGTTATAGTTGACCCATCTGCGGCAAGCTTTATCGAATGCATAAGGCGCGGTGGAAGATTCAGGGTTATCCGTGCAAAAAACGATGTTATCGACGGAATAAGGCGAGTTTCAGACTGCCTTAAGGAGCAGAAAATAATGTTTTCTCCCGAATGTAAAGATACGATAAAAGAATTCGGTCTTTACAGATGGGAAGAGAATGCGGCAAAGGATGCCGTCCGAAAAGAAAATGACCACGCAATGGACGATATCCGCTACTTTGTTTCAAGTGTTATTGACAAAGAGGATGACGGCGGATTTTTCGCTCTTGCGGCAAAAAGGAGAAGATGATGGGAATATTCAAAAAAAGAAACACTTCAAGGGTTTCGGCACCCGTGACGCAAACAAAGAACGGGCATCCCTTCGGAATTCTGGACGGCTATGTACCGCTCGGTGCGCCTCAGATAAGGCTCTATTACACCTTGCGTGAAGCAATACCCGTTATTGATGCGGCGATTTTAAAGATAGTACGCCTTACGGGAGGTTTTGAGATTAAGTGCACCGATGAAGCGATGCAGACTTCCGTTGATGATTTCGTGAGGAATGTTCCCGTTGGAGGAAACAGGCAGGGGCTTTCGGCTTTTGTTGATTCTTACCTTGAACAGCTTCTGACGTGCGGCACGGCAATCGGTGAAATTGTTACCGATTCCGAAGGAAATCCGAGAGCACTTTTTAATGCACCGCTTAAAAACATTGAACTTAAACGGTGTGAAAACGGTTTTGACATTGATATTTTCGTAAGAGACGGCGCAGAGCTTCGCAGGGTTACGGCGCCTGAAATGTGCCTTCTGAGCGTTCTGAATCCCGAACCCGGCGCTCTTACCGGAAATTCTGTTCTCAAGGGTATGCCGTTTGTCAGTTCAGTGCTTCTTAAGATTTTTGAAAGCATCGGTGCAAATTGGGAGAGGGTAGGCAATCTTCGTTTTGCTGTTACCTATAACCCCAAAAACGATGCCGTTGACAGAGCTTACGCCAAGGACAGAGCCTTGCAGGTTGCAAAGGAATGGGGCGAAGCGATGCAGAGTGGCTCGGAAATCCGTGACTTTGTTGCTGTCGGCGATGTTCAGATTAAGGTTATCGGTGCCGACAACCAGATTCTTGACAGCGAAGTGCCTGTAAGGCAGATGCTTGAACAGATTGTTGCCAAAACGGGAGTTCCTCCGTTCATGCTTGGTCTTTCGTGGTCAAGCACGGAAAGAATGTCGCAGCAGCAGTCGGATGCTCTGACCAGTGAGCTGGAAGCATACAGACGAATTCTCAATCCCGTAATTCACAAAATCTGCACACTGTTTTTAAGAAGCAGAGGAATTTACAGCGGTTTTGAAATAGTATGGAATGATATCACACTTCAGGATGAGGTTGAACAGAGCAGAGCTATGCTTTACAGAGCGCAGGCAGAAAAAATCCAAAGAGGTGAATGATTACGGAAAAAGAAAACACCAATATTCTGTCCGAAACTGAGCTTGAACTTATCGGACAGTTTGCAAGAAAGAAGCTCGAAAACGAGGAAATCTATACTTTTTCGCTTATTCTCTGCGACAATGAGATTGACAGGGATAACGAAAAATTTACGGTTTCCGCACTTAATAAGCTTGCAGAGCTTTTTGTTGGCAAAACAGGAATTTTTGACCACAATATGAGAAGCAAGGACCAGTCTGCAAGAATTTATTCCACAGAGGTTGTAACCGATACGGAAAGAAAAACCTCTGACGGAGAAGCCTATACATACATTAAAGCCAAGGCTTATATGGTCAGAACGGAAAAGAACAAAGATCTCATTGCAGAGATTGACGCAGGTATCAAGAAGGAAACAAGTGTCGGTTGCAGCGTAAGCAACATAAGCTGTTCAATATGCGGAATGAATATCAAATCTCATGGCTGTGAGCATCAGAAGGGCAAGGTTTACGGCGGAAAACTCTGCTGTTATCATCTTTCGGAGCCTACCGATGCGTATGAATGGTCTTTTGTTGCTGTTCCTGCTCAGAAAAATGCAGGCGTAATAAAATCGTTTATTCCCCAAAACGAAACCGAAAAGCTTGCAGAATGGGCAAAGGAATACAGAGATGAACTCAAAACGGATATAATCCGCTGCGCATCTTCGGTTATTCCTGAGATGAAAAGTTCATCTGTTGAAGAGATCTGCGATTCTCTTTCGGTTAAGGCGCTTCGTGAAATGCGTGACGCCTTACGTGAGAATGCGAAGAAAAGTCTGCCCGTTGTAAGACAGCTTGACTGCAATCAGGCAGATGATGAAAATTCAAATTCCGAATATAAAATTTAAGGAGGACTTAATATGTCAGTATCATATGAAGGATTCAACGTAAACGCTCTTACCTTCAATTGCTCAGCTGAAATTGCTAAGGGTAAGCCCGTTAAAATCAATAAATCAAGTCATGTTGCGCAGTGCACGGACGGTGATTCGTTCCACGGTATTGTTGTTGACAGCGATTCAAAATATGCTTCCGTACAGGTTGCAGGCGTTGTGACAATTTCTTATTCGGGCACAGCTCCCGCAACAGGATATACAGGTCTTTGTGCAGACGGCAACGGCGGTGTCAAAACATCAACAAGCGGTGAAAAACATCTTGTTTTCGCAACCGACACGGCAGCAAAAACCGTAACATTCCTGATGTAAGAGAGGAGAATTCAATATGTCAAATTATGATAATATAAAGCTTGAAAAGGGTCTTTATTCAGGCGGCAACTTCACAAAAGCGCTTGAAAGTATTGACCCCAGCGAAAACTATAAAGGTACGGCTCTTGAAGGACTTGATGCATATCAGCGTCAGCTTAAGCGTTTCGGCATTAAGGTCAGCGGAAGCGGCAGTGATGTTGTTGAAAAGTTTTTCAGAAGCACAGACAGCGCAGTGCTTTTCCCTGAATATGTCTCAAGAGCTGTAAGACAGGGTCTTGAGCAGGCGGATATACTTCCCGGCATTGTTGCATCAACAACTCTTATTGACGGAATGGATTACCGTTCAATCACTTCTGTTCCCACAGAGGATGAAAAGGAACTCAAGGTTGTCAAAGAGGGTGCGTTTATTCCCGAAACAACAATCCGTACAAAGGATAATCTTGTCAGACTCAGAAAAAGAGGCAGAAGCCTTGTTGCTTCATATGAAGCAATCAGATTCCAGCGTCTTGATCTCTTCACTGTCACTCTCAGACAGATTGGCGCATATATTTCAAGAACTCTTCTCAAGGATGCTGTTGATGTTCTTGTCAACGGCGACGGCTCAGGAAATGAGGCAGAGGTTGTTAACGTTGCATCGGCAGGTGCACTCGAATATGCAGATCTTGTTAATTTCTGGAACGGTTTTGACCCCTATGAGCTCAACACTGTTATTGCAACTCCCGAGCTTATGGCTCAGATGCTCAACATGGAGCAGTTCAGAGATGCTGCTGCAGGTCTTAATTTCCACGGCAAGGGTGAGATGATTACTCCTCTCGGAGCAAAGCTTCTCAAGTCATCTGCTGTTGAAAGCGGTAAAATTATCGGTCTTGACAAAACCGCTGCTCTTGAAATGGTCAAGGCCGGTGAGGTTATGACTGAATACGACAAGCTTATCGACCGCCAGCTTGAACGCGCTGTTATCAGCTGCACTGCGGGCTTTGCAAAAATCTTTGACGGAGCATCAAAGGTGCTTTCCGTCTGACGGAGGGATAGCATTGATTGAAATCTGGAGCATTCTTGATGCGCTCAGAAGAAATCATGCTGCCGAAGGTACGGATGAGGAGCTTGCTCCTCTCTGTGCCGCGGCGGCAAAAGAGCTTGAATACAGACTTAAAGAAGGCGTGGACTGCTCGGATATAAGACTTATCAATGCAGGTGCCGCAATGGTAAATTACCGTCTGAGCATGAAAAAGGCAAACACAGATGAAAACGTGACCTCTTTCAAGGCGGGTGATGTGACGGTAAGCCTGTCTCCTTCGGCAATTATTGAAAGAGCCGAAAAAGAGAAAAGTGAGGCGCTTCTTTCTGCAATTCCGCTTCTGAGGGATGACGGCTTTGTTTTCAGGCAGGTGAGCATATGATTGAAGCCATATTCAACAAATACGGCAGACCTTCAGCTTATGTTTCAAAAAACGGTGAAACAATCAAAGAAATGCGTGGCTTCATCAGTCCGCTCAGATATAAAAACAAGATGTATCTCTACGGTGTTAATACTGAAATCGGTTATAATTCGCAGGGGCATTATTTATATATCGGTCCTCCTGACCCCGACCTTACCCTTGCGAATGACGGTGAATACATAACCTGTCTCGGCGAAAAATACCGAATAGACAGAGCTGAAAAGGTTTATAAGGGCGAGGATGTTTTTTACATCTGGGCAATTATCAGGGTTATTGTTGAAACGGAATGAGGTGTAAAAAATGAGCGAAATAAGTGCGTTGCCGGCAAATATCGTTGAGTGGCTCAAAAGCCGTGAGGAGCTCAGCTATATAAGATTCCTGACGGAATTCCCTGCAATAAAAAAGGCGATACCCCTTAAGCATACAACAGTTGCCGTTGGTATCGGAAGCATGGAGATAGTTGATTCCTTTGAAGAAAATGACGAGGGAATTCTTGTTGAAAACGAATATTGCAGGCAAGCGAAAATCAATCTTAAGATTTCCATCCATGCTCCGCTTTCATTGGGCGGTGAAGCTTGTCATTCTGCGTTCACGGATATCATTGACTGCTTATCCTTTGCGTCAGGACTCGATATTTTGTCTTCCGGTTGCGAAGATGTGGTTGCGGACAGAGATACCGATGCGTTTGTGCTTACCGCATGGGCAACGGTTAATGCTTCTCTCTGTCCTGCTCAAAGCTCGAGCCTTGATTTTCCGTCGTTTATCAGCAAGGATTTGCTTTGCGGCTCTCATATAAGCAACAACAATATCCATCTTTCAGAAAAGCAACAGGATTATCTTACAAAACCGTTTGAAAGCGGAACATATTTCGGAAAGGGCAATGCAACGAGAAGCATTTCTCTCGGATTCAGACCGAGTATTGTGTTTGTCTGCGGACTGCAGCTTCCGTTTATGCAGATTAATGACACATCGGAATTGAACAGGGCATATGCGGCTCTTGCGATTGATAACGGGTATTCTCTCGGCATTGAAATAACAAACAACGGATTTCAGGTCAGAAGTACAGATACTGAAGTTGCAAGAAACTGTTATCCGCTTCTCAATGAGCTGGGTACAACTTACTGTTATCTGGCTTTTAAATAAAAACAGGCTTGCACGGAGCTTCAACCGAAGCGCTGTGCAAGCCATATTTATTATTGATCAATATTCTGCCATACAAATCCGACATCCGCTCCGACCTGAACGAAGCTGTCGATATCGTTTTGTGTCAGAGAAGAAACACGTTTGAATCCGTTTTTTTCAAAGGCTTCGCAGAATGCGTCTGCCATTTCGGTGTCTTTGAAAGTGATTCGTGTAACGAGTCTGAACTGGTGTCTGTTTTTGTTGCCGTCAAATCCGACAACGAAGCCTGTGCACCACCAGTAATCACCGTACGGACGGTTGAAAACGGGTCTGTATTCGCCCGTTTGAAATTCGTCCCACATGAAGCACATTTCCATTTTGAGCCAGTCTTCTTTTGTTGCGCAGTTGTAATGAGTGCCGCTTGAACCGATTTTTCTTGTGTAAACGCCCACTTCGCCGCCGACAAATGCATATCCGTACTGACCCTTCCAGATCTGTATGAGCCATTCCTTGTTGTCATAAACAAACTTTGTTCTGACCGTATCATAATACATCATGGTGACGGGTGCCATGCTGTCATAGCCTTCGTTGAATCCGAAGTTTGACTGCCAGGCGTTTTTATCGTCGGTATAATAATAGTTGCCGTCGGGGTCATATTTATAGGAAGCTATCGATGCGGTGTCAAAATCAATATCTGAGTCAGGCGGAACGTATTTCGGTGCTTTCGGCATATCGAAAACCTGCGAAAACTGATGATTAATAACGGTTGATACCTGTGTGATAATTTCGGTCAGAGAAGGCGCTTGCGAAGTTGATTCCGAAGCGGGAATGCTTGACGGAATATCCGTCGCAGAAACTGCAGGAATAACCGTTGATAAAACGGATGACTGCACATTATCCGTTGTCGGTACGGTTTCGTCTGTTACAAAATCGTTATAGACCGGAAAAGAATAGTCCGGCTGAGTCCGATAGGTCGTATAAATATCAGGTACGGCGTCGATTGCAGGGGAGTCATTGTTGTTCATTTTAACCGTAAGAACAGCAACAATGCAAACGATGCATGCCGCAACTGCCGATATGATAATTATCGGTGTTTTGCCATTCATTTTTATTTCCTCCGAAAATTAATTTATGGTGTATTCACGCACAAAAGCGTTGATAAATAAGGGGCCCATGTCCATCGCAACAAGAACGGTTTTGCCGTTTTCAGTGATGAATGTCATGCCTTCTCCCTCGCTTCCTGAGGTGAGATTTCTGTCAAAAAGTTTTTCGGTTGCGCCGTTTTCGGGATTGATTTTATAAATCGCCTGAGTATCATCGTTGGTTGCGGCATAGATAAATCCGTCATTGAATTCCGCACCCTGAATTGCATATGGAGAACTTTCAAGAGCAATTTCTTTTATGAATTTCATTTCATTTGCAGCGTCATAAACAAGAAGTTTAGTTGGGTTTTTGGAATGATCGGTGCAGTAGAGATAACCTGTTTCACCGTCAACGCAGACCCAGGGAAGACCTCTCGTTACGGTTTCTGAATCAAGAATATAATATTTTTCAAGCTCAAGTGTTTCGGCATCGAAAATTCCTACGATGGGATAGTCCCAGACCTTGCTGTCCTCAAGACCGGCATAGATTTTGCCGTTGTAAAAACTGAGACCGCCGATGTGTTTTATTCCAAGCTCTTTGAGTTCGTCGGGAATTGCAAAATAGTTTGCGTTAACGGGAGTTCTTGCGTCTGATTCGGTTCTGATAAGGGTTGTTTTGGATGAAAAATAAAATGTCTTGCCATCGGTTGTAATGCCCTGTGAGCGGAAATATGCACCTATTCCCACCACGTTGGTTTTTTCGTAATCCGTTCTTTCGTTCTCGGAAATAAGGTCAATTCCTTCGGTGAGCACGGAAAACGGAATGAAGATAACAGCAAAAATAACCGATAACATTTTGCTGATTGTCAATGCAAATGCACTCATGATGATTCCCCACTTTAAATTTTGATTATAATAAATATATCAAATCGAAAAATAAATGTCAACGAAAAAGAAAAAAAGGTGAATGTTTTCAGGTCATTGACAATAAAATAAAAAAAGGGTAAAATCTAAATTAAGAGAAAAGAAAAGGAGATACGCCTATGAATGATGTTAACAAGCTTTACGAACTTTGGCTTGAAGGCACAAAGGATAACGAAGAGCTTTATGCCGAGCTTATTGCAATCAAAGGAAACGACGATGAAATCCTTGACCGATTTTACAGAAATCTTGAATTTGGCACAGCGGGCTTGAGAGGCGTACTCGGTGCAGGCACAAACAGAATGAATACCTATACGGTGTGTCAGGCAACTCAGGGTCTTGCAGATTATCTTAACAGTAAATATGAGACTGCGAGTGTTGCGGTGGGATATGATTCAAGAATCAATTCCGATGTTTTTTCGAAACAGTGTGCCCAAGTGCTTGCGGCTAACGGAATAAAGGTTTATCTTTATCCCAATCTTATTCCGACCCCCCTTGTTTCATTTGCTGTTATGCGTCTTAAATGTCAGAGCGGTGTTGTCATAACCGCCAGCCATAATCCTTCGAAGTATAACGGATATAAGTGCTATGACCCTGCAGGCTATCAGATGACCGAAGAAGCTGCAAACGAAACTTATTCATTCATCCGCAAGGTCGATATGTTTGAAGGTGTTAAAAAAATCCCGTTTGATGAGGGGATCGAAAAGGGGCTTATCGAATATATTTCCGATGATATTATTGAGGAGTTCTACGCTCATGTTATGAGCAGACCCATTAACCCCGAAATCATCAAAGACAGCGATATAAAAATCATTTATACTCCGCTTAACGGTACGGGGAATATTCCTGTCAGAACGGTTCTTTCAAGAGCTGGATTCAAAGATGTGAAGGTTGTTCCCGAACAGGAAATGCCGGACGGAAAGTTCCCGACCTGCCCCTATCCCAACCCCGAAATCAAGCAGGTTTTTGAATGTGCAATCGGAATGACAAAGGAAGAAAAGGCGGATTTGCTTCTTGCAACTGACCCCGACTGCGACAGAGTCGGAATTGCCGTGCTCACGAACGGAGAATATGTTCTTCTTTCGGGCAATGACGTTGGCGTTCTTCTGACGGAATATATGCTTTCGGCACGAAAAGAAAAGGGAACTCTTCCCGAGAATCCCGTAATGACGAAATCATTTGTTTCAACTCCGCTTGTTGACAGAGTTGCGGCGAAATACGGCTGCAAGGTTCAGGATGTTCTCACGGGATTCAAGTATGTCGGCGAATTTGTTGCAAACCTTGAAAAAGCAGGTGAAGAAGACCGCTTTATCATGGGATTTGAAGAGAGCTACGGTTATCTCATCGGCACTCATGCAAGGGATAAGGATGCGGTTGCGGCATCGCTCATGGTCTGCGAAATGGCGGCTTATTATAAGAGCAAGGGTAAGACTCTTGTTGATGTTCTTCATGATATCTATGCGGAACTCGGATGTTGCATTGACAGACTCTATAACTTTGTGTTTGAAGGCGCAAGCGGTATGGCAAAGATGGCGGAAATCATGGACGAAACAAGAAATAATCCTCCCTCGGAGCTTTCGAAATTCAGAGTGCTCAAGGTCAGCGATTTTGATTCAGCAACGGTTACCGACACCGAAACAGGTGAAAAAGAACCTCTTTCGTTCCCGAAATCAAATATTCTTGCGTATGCGCTTGAGGGAGGAAATTCTGCAATAGTCCGTCCTTCCGGCACAGAGCCGAAGATAAAAGTTTATATCGCCGGCTACGGAAAAACAAAGGAAGAAGCGGCACAAACGGCTGAAAATATCGGTGAAGCCATGAAGAAGCTGCTTAAAATCAATTAAGGAGAAAATCAAAATGAACAAACGAAATTTGTTTGTAAGAATAACGGCAATAGTTTTATGCGCTCTTATGGTGCTCAGTGTTGTTACCGTTGCGCTCTATGCCTTTGCGGCAGAGCCTGGCGCAGTTGCTTCGCCCGATACGGGAAGCGAATCGATGACATGGGTAATTATTGCAGCTGTTGCTGCAGTTCTTGTTATTGTCGGTTGCCTGGTTGTGCCGAAAATAAAAAAGAAATAATTTACCGGTAAAAATCCGATGTTTCAGCAGTAGCTTTTGATTCGGATAAAATATAATAAAAATGAAATTGGCTTGAACAGTTTTTCTGTTCAAGCCAATTGTTGTTTTGTAAGGTTAAGTAATTGTTATGAGATGGTCCGTCAGGATTATTTTCTCATTTCAGCAAGGTCACGGTAATTAATCAGTTTGATTCCGTGAGCTTCGATATGCTGTTTTGTCTGGGGCTCGCTCATGATTTTGTATTCCCATACTCTGCGTTCCCATGCACCCGTTGTACCCTTGAGATCATCGGTCTCGATTGAGGGATGAAGATAGGTTTCGGTTATGCCGACGGGAATGGTTGCATAGAGGTTATAGAGATATTCCTTGAAGTTTTCGTAGCTGTCATTCTGAGGACCGCTCCATTCGTTGGGGATGAGATAATCGGGAATTGCAACGTTATTTGCCTTTGCGAATTCTACGATTTTACCGAAAACCATATCGATGACACTCTTGTCAACATTGATATCGAGCATGGAGTTTCCGAGCATTTCGTCGGTGAATTTTGCGGGCATACGGAAGGGAAGTCCGTATTCGCCTGCAAGGGAGAGAGCGAGCTGAAGAAGTTCAAATCTTCCTGTTTCGATTCCGTAGAGTGAGCCCATGTGATTGTCAAGATGCGAAGGGTTAACAAGTCCGAGCCTTTTTGCACGCTCAATCTGTGCTCTGATTTCGCCTTCAACCTCATCGATGTCAACGTTTTCTTCAACCTGGTCGCTTTCGTGCCACATGAAGCCTTCTTCATCTCGGAGAGAATCTGTGTTTTGGGAGTTTACGGGTGCCCAGCGATATTTGCTCCATTCGCTTGTAAGAGTAAGGTGCACACCGATTGCAAACTGAGGATTTTCTCCTGCAAATTTGCAGGCTTCGGGAGCCCATGCGCAGGGAGTCATGATTGTTGATGATGTGAGTGCGCTCTGCGGATTTTTAAAAAGGTCCATAACGGCAAGATTTGCGCCTCTGCACATACCGAAATCGTCCGCATTGATAATGAGATATCTGTCCATGTTTTTTCTCCTTCCTTATTTAAAACGAAAATAATTTTTCGAAAAATTCTTTTATGAGCCTGAAAATTCTGGCGAAGAAGCTTTCTTCTTCAAGATTATCAATTGCTTTGTTGATATTCTCAGCATAAGTATCAACGGTACGCTGAGCTGTTATATCGAGTGTGTAATCAACGCTGTCGATTGCCGATTGCAATGCTTTTACACTGTCGGGGGTGTAAGATGACAAATCCGTCGGAACATTTGCAACGGCAGCGTAAACTGCAGAATAATCTGCTGCTTTGAGTCTGAGAGCGGAAATTGCGTCGAGGATTTTCCGGGTCTGAGCATCGATCACAGCTTGTCCAGTTACGGTTTTGCCCGAAACGTCAACTGAAAGCGCAGCGGTGAGTACGGTAACGGTTTCGTCAGTGTAAATGCTCAGGTCTGAAGGTACTCTTGCTTTGGCAGAATTATATGCGCTGTAATCTGCAGGAAGCATATCAGCATAAATCGTGCCCTTTGTTTCAGATGAAGAAACGCCGTTTTCGGTGCTGGTTACAGTACAGTAATATCCGGCAAACCTATCGTATTCAGGAATATTAAAGCATTTTTCTGTTTCACCGTCAAGCAAAACAAGATTATTTTTCGAGCCGTCAACGCTTCCGTACCATTGATAAGTCAGGTTAAAACCGATGGCTTCAACGGAAATTTCCGTTTCATCCGTCAGATATTCGGGGAAAGAAGATATAACAGACGGCAGAGAAATGAATTCAACCTTGCAGTTATAATGTCCGGAATTTGCCCACTTTTCGGCATATGTATCGGGAGCGGCATATATTTTAAGATGAACATCGTTAACAATGTAATTCGAGTCAAAGCCGAGATAAGTGACTGTTGAGGGGAGAATAACGGTGCAGTCATTGCTCAGATACGCTTCACAGCTTTCGAGTTTTTCGAAACGGATAAATTTAATTTCGCTTGCAGTGAATGCTCTTGCACCGATTGTTACTGCATTCGGAAGATAAAGCTCCGAAAGATTTTTGCAGCCCGAAAGCGCCTGAGCCTCAACGGTTTCAACGCTTTCAAAATTCACTTCGTGAAGGTAAACGCAACTTGCAAAAGCGGCAGTTTCGATTTTTTTGAGAGCAGGGGCATGGAAAACTTTAATATAAGAATCCTCGAATGAATGACTGCCGAGTTTTTCGAGCTTATCAAGTTTCAGTTCACTGATTTTTTCAACGCCCGTGAAAGCATATTCTCCGATTTCGGTTACTTTTGCAGAATTGAAAACGGATAATGAGCTGCACTTGTTAAAAGCGTATCCCGAAACGGTTTTAACGTTTGGTGCATCGAGAATTTCGAGAGAAGAACATCCCGAGAAAGCGCTTTCGCCGATTGTTTCAAGACCGTCAGCCTTGACATACTCAATGGTTTTGTTGAGCCTGAAAGCTTTTTCTCCGACAGATTTAACAGTATCGGGAAGAACAAGCTCTTTAAAAGAAGCTTTTGAGCCTGAAAATGCACTTCCTCCGATTGCAACAACCGTTATTCCCCCGACAGTTTCGGGAACGATTACCGAGGTATCGTTTCCGCTGTATCCGAGAAGAACACCGTTATTGTCAACAGTGAAAAGCGAATCGTCGGGAGCGACAAAAACACGGATTTTTTCGCTTCTTGCTTTGCTTGCAAAAAGACTTCCGTCATCAGAAAAGCTTCTCCATGTGATTTCACCTGAAGTTGTGACTGTGAAAGGTTCATCATAAAGGAGTGAAGTTTTTTCTGTGGGGTAGCCGCCGTCAAAAGTATAGTAAGTATCGGTGTTTTCCGCTTCGGAGAATGAAACGGTAACACTGTCTGTGCTTTCGGTAATAATGATTTCCGATTCGTTTGCACGGGGACATTCCAAAGCCTGAGCGATGTTCAGAATACCGCTGCCTGTTTTTGTTTTTGAATATGTGCCGTCAACGGGAATTGCGTTTTCTTTCAGCAAAGCTTCAATCTCATCGGGTGAAAGTTCTGAGTTGTATCCGCGAAGAATCGCAGATGCGGCGGTAACAAACGGAGTTGCCACTGAAGTGCCCGAAATAAGGCCGTAGTCATTGTTGTTGATACAGCTGTAAATATCAACACCGGGTGCGACGATATCAAGGGTGGTGCCGTAGTTTGAAAAGTCGGCAGGTTTGCCGTTTGGGTCAACTGCTCCGACGGTTATTGCCCCTTTGAATGAGGCAGGAAGAATGTCGGCACAATCAACGCCCTTGTTACCCGAAGCGGTAACGATGACCGAGCCGCTGTCATAAGCATCCTGAAGACATTCACGCAGAGCATCTGAATCCGAAGTGCCGAGGCTGAGGTTAATGATGTCCATGCCGTCGGCAACGGCAAAATCAATTGCCGTTATAACAAGAAGTTCGGTTGAATTCCCTTTGAAATCAAAAATTTTATATGAACGTAATTTTATTTCTTCGGGGGTATTCATTGCAATGACGCCTGCGATGTGAGTTCCGTGAGATTTGGGATCGTCGCTTTTTCCGGTTTCATCACCGGAAGAACTGAGGTTAATGCCGTTATCGACGAGCCTGCCTTCAAAAATATCGTTGTTGTAGTCGATACCGGAGTCGATGACTGCAACTTTTACTTCATAAAGTTCAGCGTTTTCGAAATAATTGCAGACCTCTGTTGTGCGAGTCATTTCACTTCCCCAGGTTTTCTGTTCCTGAGTGAAATCGTCTGCGCTCTGCATCTTAACGGGTCTGTCGGGCTGAACGTATTCAACGCATCCGAGAGAAGAGTAATATTCATATGCTTCGGCAGCATCATAGGGCGTTTCAAACTGCAGAACAGTAAGATTTCTGTAGCCCGAAATGACCGAAACTGCATTGAGTGTGTCGATTTTTTCTTTGGATTTAACAATAAGTCTGCAGGTTTCATATTCGCTGAGCGAATCGTTTTTCGAATAGACATCAACCTGCGGAAGATTGCCGTATTCCTTTATCATACGGGTTACTTTGTTTGCGAAGACTTCAATTTCACCCGAAGATTCTGCGGCATCGGTTTGCTTCGGAAGCGTTGAGCACAATCCGAAAACAAAGACACACGAAAGCAGAAAACATATCAGTTTTTTCATTAAATCAAATCCTTATATTCGATTTTGTTGCCATTAAATTTGTTGATATCAAGCTCTTTTTCGCAGATGGAAGCTTTATCAATCTGCTTTATACCTTTGACATATTCCGTTTTACCGGGGCAGAAGGGATAGAGACCGAGAATGCTGAAAATGTACCAGATTGCGGTTGTGCCGTTGTCTTCATCGCCGGGGAAACCGTCGTCTTCGTATGAGAAGAGCTTATCGCATATTTTTTGAACCCAGTATGCCGTTTTTTCAACGTTTCCAAGCTCTGAATAAATATAGGGAATATGGAAACTGGGCTGGTTATTCATACCGCACTGACCGAAATCAACCGCCGCCATTTCAGTTATCTCATGAATTTCGCAGTTGTATCCGTGAATAACATAGTGAGGCGGAGCGGCAAATAATTCATCAATTTTTTCGATTAATTTTTCTTTTCCTCCGTAAAGACCGGCAAGACCTTCCATATCGTGAGGCACAGCAAATGAATTCTGCCATGCACTTCCTTCGGTATAATCTCTGCCCCAGCCAAAGGGGGTGAAGTCGGGTCTGAAGTTTCCGTTTTTATCCTTCGCACGCATGAATCCCGATTCCGAATCGAAAAGATTTTTATAGTTGAGTGCACGTTTTCTGTATTCGGTTTCAACATCTTTTTTGCCGAGAATTTTTGCAATTTCCGCAATGCACCAGTCGCCGTAAGCCGCATCAAGAGTGAGATTTACGGATTCTTTTTCTTCTTCATAGGGGACATAACCGAGCTTGCAATAGCTTTCAGCACCGTTTCTGCCGAAGTCGTTGTGACCTGAATTCTTGACGGAATGTTTAATCATGCCTTCAAGTGCAATTTCAAGAAGGTCGTTATCAATGAATCCTTTGACTGCACCGTCGCAGATGACAGCATCAACAAGTGTGCTGGGCATGCAGCCGCATTCACCGATTGAAAGCCAGCGGGGAAGCCATCCGCTTTCGGTATATTCCATAATAAACGCGCGGAGCATTTCACGAAGTTCATCCTTTGCAACGAGTGCAAAGAAGGGATAAACCGTGCGGTAGGTATCCCAGAAACCGTTGTCGGTATATCTTACGCCGTTGCGGGTTGAGCCGTCGTGCGGACAATAGTGAACAGGATTACCGTTTTTATCGTATTCATAGCATTTATGGGGATAAAGAAATGCTCTGTACATACATGAATAGAAGGTTTTAATTGTTTTTTTATCTTTAGTTTCGATTTTAACTCTGGAAAGATAGCTTTCCCAAAGATTTTCAGCTTCGGTTTTAACCTGTTTGAATGATTTTGAAGCGAGCTCCGTTTCGAGGTTGAGTTCTGCCTGTCTGAAGCTGATGTATGAAGTTGCAAGTTTGATTTCCGTTGATTTGTTTATAAGTGCAATATGTATTCCCGATTTTTTTCCTCTGCATTTTGCTCCCGAAAGGAACTTGTTGCCGATGTTGATTTGTGTTTTCTTTATATCAACGCTGTTCTCAGGGAATTTAATAACAAGATAATTTTTGAATTTTACAGCTTCGCCGCTCATGTGCATATCGGTTGAAGCGTAAAGGGTATTTGTTTTTGCATCAAAACGGTAAGAATAATTGCCCTTTACGGGAAGCACGGAAAGGTAGTTGTCGATATCTTCATCGAAAGTGATTTTTACTGCCGCACCTCTTTCTGTTGGCGCAAGTTCAAAATCTGCTCTTGAGCGAAGAAAACGGGTTTTGAGATAATAGGGAGTAAGCGTTGCTTCTTCGGGTCTGTAGCCTGACCAGCGTCTGCCGCTTTCGGCAGCGATAAGTCTGTTTTGCGGAAGAAAAACAAATGCACCGTAGTCTGCAATCCAGGGTGAAGGCTGATGAGTGAGCCGTATTCCTTCAAGGCTGCGGCTGTCCGGATGATAATACCAACGGGTGTCGTTATTTGTCTGCGGTGCAAACGCAGTCATACCGAAAGGAAGTTGGACAAGGGGCAGAGTATTGCCGTTTGAATAGCGGTGAGTGGATTTGCTTCCCTGCTTTGTGTTTACATAGCTGCAATATTTCATTTTTATTCCTCCGAAAGTATATTAATCAGATTATCAATACTGTAATATCGGGATTTTTTGATTAAAGAAAAAATTTTATCCATGTTGAGCTGTGAATGCTCAACCTCTTTTGAATATTTCTGCATAGAAGTTACTCTTGCCGATTTGTCAGTGGGGTTTTTTGCTTGCAGACGGCTGATTATTATAAGTGAAACCGCTGCAAATTTTGATTTTGAAATCAAGTCTCCGTCAAATACTGCCGTCATGAGATAACGGAAAATAAAATACACCATCAGATGCTCGTATTCCCATTCGAATTTGTCGGGAGTTACGGGCGATGATTTTTCTGCGGCATCAAGCTTCTTTTTCCATGATTTATCAAGCATTTCAAGGCTTCTGAAATCATCGAAATATTTTGAAAGAACTTTGCTTTTGTCGGAATGAGGACCGATTTCAAACTCTGATTTGAAGAAATCTTTTTTGCATATTTCTTTTGCATCGGAAAATCTGTTTTTTCTTATTGAACGCTGAATTTCTTCCGACAGAATAAGAAAAGCTGAGATTCTTTTTTCTATGGGGAATTTTCTGTTTTGCAGGATATTTATCGCCGTTTTTCGTGTTTCAATGAGTGTAAAATATAAACTCGGGTCAATCGCCGTCGGCATTATGTCAGCATGGACTTCCTCTGTTTCAAAAGAAATCGGATCGGAGTTTTCCATGATTATTCTTGCCGCTTCGGGGCATGAAAGGGAAAGACCCGTTTCTTTTCTTGCGCCGAAATAAGTTATATGCCTCGGGAAAAGACGGCAGGTACGGCAGAGGGATTCATGTCCGATTTCAATATACATTTCGCAAAGTCCGTTGTCAAGCAAAAACGGACAGTGTTTCTGTTCTGAAGTAAAAATGCTGTCACCGTCGGAATCAACGGATATGAGAGAACGAATTTTTTTGCCGTATTCACCGTCAAGACTTTCGTATTTTTCAAGGCTTTCGCTGTCAACGACTATCTCCCAACCGGCGCAACAGGTGTCGGGACACCTGTCTGCTATGCAGGAGAATTTTTTGAAATAATCCGGAGAGGTATTAAGCATTTTTTCACCTCCGTAAATTGATAAAAGGGGCTGTCACAGACAACCCCTTCAGTTGGATTATTGAATGATTTCGGGAGCGTTTTCTTCACCTTCGGGAGTTTCTTCGAATCCTGAATCTTCTTCAATGATTTCGCCGAATTCATTGGTAACAAGCTCTGTTTCGGGAACGAAAACTTTGAGGTAAACCTTTGTTCCTCTCGGATAAGTTTTTTCGGAAATAGGTGCCATGGAAATAACTTCATTTTCTCTGTAGTTACCGTCTGAAGTTTCGGATCTTTCGCAAACAAATCCAAGTTCTTCAAGGCGTGCAGCGGCTTCTTCGTAATCCGAAGCAACAACGTCGGGAAGAACAATCATTTCTTCGCCTTTGCTGACGTAGAGAACAATTTCAGTTCCCTTGGGAACCATTGATTCCGGTTCGATGCTTTGTGTTACAACGTAACCCTTGGCGATTTCATCGTTAAAAACAGGTTCTTCCTTGAATCTGAAATTATTGAAGAATACGGGGTTTGATTCAATTGAAAGGAAGCTTTTTTCTCTGAAATCGGGAACCGCTACCTGTTCAGCCTGAGTCTGGGAAACAACGGGTGCGGTTGTTTTTGGTGAATCAAAATTAAAATTGATTTTGTCTTTGAATACAGTAAGTGAAAGAACGATGAAGAGAATAAGTCCTACGGCAAGGCTGATAACCGCTGTTGTGATAATAACCTGAGCGCCGCCGCTTTTCTTGGATTTTTGCTTTTTTGCCGTGCCTGAATCAGGGGGTTGAGGAGCAGGCGGTGCAGGGGGTGCGACGGGACGCTGATACTGTTCGCTGACAGCTGCTGCCGTGGGCGAAGCAGAAAGCTCTGCTCTGAGCTGCTCAACGGTTCTTGTTCTGTCTTCGGGGAGAATCTGAAGAGCGTTGATAAGACCGTTTATAACATATGCAGGCAGTGTTTCTGCAAACTTGCCTGGAACCATCAGCCTGTCGTTTGTCATTCTTTCTTTTGCGGAAATCGGGTCGCTGCCGATGAGGGTTCTGTAAAGCACTGCGCCGAAAGCATAAATATCGGTCCATGTGCCCTGACTGCCGTCGAAGCCGTACTGCTCAATTGCGGAATAGCCATCGTAAAGCTGGCTGTTGAGATCGCTTCTTGCAGTTCTTGCCGCACCGAGGCAGAAGCCTGTTATTTTAACTCTTCCGTCGTTGCCGATAACGAGCGTTGACGGAGAAATTCCTCTGTGAATTATGCCCTGAGAATGAAGCGTGTTGAGGGTTGAAAGAATGGGCATAAGAAGCAGCTTTGCCTTGTCCCAGGGGATATAACCCTCTTTGTTGCGAAGAAGGAATTCGCGGAGAGTTATTCCTTCGGAATGGTCATAGATTGCATACGAAGTTCCGTGATCGTCAACAACATTAGTGACACTTATAAGGGCTGAAAGACCCTTTAATTTTGCGAGTTTTGTCCAAAGCTCAACGAAATCCTGACGAAGCTCCGCAAAAACGTTTTCGCTGCCTCTCATAACCTGGAGAGTGAGGTTGGAAGTCGTTCTTGTTGTGAATGAGTCAGGAATAAACTCTCTGATTTTGATCGCTTTTTTCTCGGAAAGATCCCAGCCGATATAGGTTGCGCCTTCGCCGTTATATTCGAGAATTTTGCCGACAAGATAGCGGTTTGCGATAACTGTCCTTACGGGAAGGTACGGAGGAATCTGAGTTGAGTCTGCATGGTAACCGCAATAAGGGCATTGCTTGCTGTCGCCGATTTCACGCATACAGCTCATGCATAAATTATCTGAACTAATCATATTTCAGGCGCTCCTTGCCATTAAAAATTTAAGGTTATAAACACAATGATAATAACAAAATTTATTATATTTGTCAATGAAGGTGACATTTTTGTAACTTTTATCGTCAAAATGTTAAATAATTTGCAACACATTTTGTATATTAAATATTATAATATACACTTGAAAAGGATAGTGTTTATTGATATAATATTATAGAATAGAGTTTCTCTATGCGGAAAGGAGGATTTGTCCCATGGAAAAAGACAAAACCGGCGTACCTCTTTATTTGTTTCATCAGGGAACAAACGCAAAAGCTTATGATTTTCTCGGTGCTCATCCCGATGATGACGGCGGCGTATATTTCAGAGTCTGGGCTCCCAATGCTCAGTGGATAGGCGTTGCGGGTGATTTCAACGCATGGCAGGCAGAGAATGCTCCCATGCATAAAATCAGCGACGGAGTATGGGAATGCAAAATATATGATGTCAAAAAATATGACGCTTATAAATATGTTATCAGAACTCCCGACGGACGTTTGATTTATAAGAGCGACCCCTATGCTTTCCATGCGCAGACAAGACCCGAAACCGCTTCAAAATATTACGGAGAGCTTGATTTCAAATGGACGGACAAGGCATGGCTCAGAAAAAGGAAGTTAAAAGATATTTATGCTTCGCCTGTCAACATATATGAAGTTCATGCAGGCTCATGGCAGGCATATGATGACGGCAATCCTCTGCCTTACAGGGAACTTGCCGACAGACTTATCCCTTATGTTAAGGAAATGGGATATACTCATATTGAATTGCTCCCTGTAACAGAGCATCCGTTTGACGGCTCGTGGGGATATCAGGTGACGGGTTACTTTGCACCGACCTCGCGCTACGGCACCCCCGATGACTTTGCTTATTTTGTTGATAAAGCGCACAAAGAAAACATCGGCGTCATTCTTGACTGGGTACCTGCTCATTTCCCGAAAGATGCCTTCGGACTTTATGAATTCGACGGTACTCCCTGCTATGAATATGCAGACCCCAGAAAGGGTGAGCATTATGAATGGGGAACGAAAGTTTTTGACTACGGCAGAAACGAAGTTCAGAGTTTCCTTGTTTCAAGCGCAATGTTCTGGCTCGATAAATATCATATTGACGGACTCAGAGTTG
>JAZSCO010000121.1:0-2832 GCA_045602965.1 Acutalibacteraceae bacterium
AGAAGCTTCAAAGGCATTTTACGAATATGTTACCGGTGAACCTGTGATTAAGGCTGTGCTTGCAGGGCATCTGCATTTTGCTTTTGAAAGCATACTGCCCGGTGGTACGATGCAATATGTAACAAACCGTGGTGACAGAGGAAGCGCAAGAGAGATAACAATAACGTAATTTAACGGAAGCATAATTTCGCAAAATCCTTGTATATCAACGGTTTTTAATGCCGATATTATAAACGCTCACCATTCACCGCCAAAAATCGAGTGCTTTGAAAAAATTCCGATGCCGTCGGTTCGGGGTCGATTTTTTTAAAAGCCTCATTCACGTACTTAACTTCAAATTTAAGTACGTAAACATATTGCAAAAACAAATTTTTAATTATATAATACGTTTGGATGTAAAGTCCACAGCGACAAAGCATCCGCCATTGACAACGGACAAGCCGTAACAAAAATGTTACGGCTTGTCTTATTTTATAAACTGTTCAGAAAAAGAACAAATCCGAACCCTTCGCCGATTGGCATAAGGTTCGGATTTATACTGTATGGTGCCGATGGTGGGACTCGAACCCACACGGGTATTCCCAAAGCATTTTGAGTGCTTCACGTCTGCCAATTCCATCACATCGGCGTATGTCGAAATTTGAGTAAATTTATCGAAAAAAGTAGCTTTTGGAGTCGCTCGGGGGTCGATTGGGTGCCGATGACCGGGGTCGACAAATTTTTCAAATTTTAACTTACAAGCTATTTTGTTATATAAATCAAAGGATTTAAGCAATATCAACGGATTTAAGGATTTGCCAAAAACGCTGACGTATCGGATTTTGAGTCCGTCACGTCTGCCAATTCCATCACACCGGCAAATCAGCTTTTTTATTATATCTTAATGCTTGACAAAAATCAAGTATATATTTAAAATAATTTATATAACATTAATTATATTATAGGGAGGTGACAAAATGCTCGGTATCATTGCAATCCTCAGCGATATCCCCGCTTATATTACTGCATTTCTTTCGGAACTGACCGGCAACGATTTCTCCGCCGTTTCTGATATAATCAATTTCGGAATAAGAGATATTATAGAAATGATAGAACAGATTTCACTTTTATAATATCAAAAAGAGCTGTCCCACCTACCTGTGAGACAGCTCTTACTTTTTATTTATCTGCCTGAGCTTGCTGTTGTTCTGAGTGTAACGTCGTGGTAACCGCCCTCAACGATTGAAGTTGCGGAAACAACTGTGAGCTTTGCGTTCTGCTGAAGATCGGGAATTGTAAGAACGCCGCAGTTGCACATTGTTGACTTAACCTTATAAAGACTCTTTGCAACGTTATCGCTGAGTGAACCGGCGTAAGTTACATATGAGTCAACGCCTTCTTCGAAGCTGAGCTTTGCCTTGCCTCCAAGGTCATATCTCTGCCAGTTCCTTGCTCTGTTGGAGCCTTCACCCCAGTATTCCTTAACATATACACCGTTAACAAGAAGCTTGTTTGTGGGGCTTTCGTCGAATCTTGCGAAATATCTGCAGAGCATAAGGAAATCTGCGCCCATAGCAAGACCGAGACTCATATGATAATCATGAACAATACCGCCGTCGGAGCAAATAGGAACATAAATACCTGTTTCTTTAAAGTATTCATCTCTTGCTGCAGCAACTTCGATAAGAGCTGTTGCCTGACCTCTGCCGATACCCTTTGTTTCTCTGGTGATACAGATTGAGCCGCCGCCGATACCTACCTTAACAAAGTCTGCACCTGCTTTTGCAAGGAAGAGGAAGCCTTCACGGTCAACAACATTACCTGCGCCGATTTTAACTGAATCGCCGTATTTTTCGCGAACGAAAGCAAGAGTCTGCTCCTGCCATACAGTGTAACCTTCAGATGAATCGATGCAGAGAACATCTGCACCTGCTTCAACGAGAGCAGGAATTCTCTTTTCATAGTCAAGTGTGTTTACACCTGCGCCAACGATATAGCTCTTGTTTGCGTCAAGAAGTTCCTGAGGATTTTCTTTATGCTGTGAATAGTCCTTACGGAATACAAAATAAAGAAGATTGCCGTTTTTATCAATAATGGGAAGGGAATTGAGTTTGTGTTCCCAGATGATATCGTTTGCTTCCTTGAGAGTTGTTGATTCGGGAGCTGTAACAAGCTTGTCAAGAGGAGTCATGAAATCAGCAACGGGAGTATCAGCGCTCATTCTGCTGACTCTGTAGTCTCTGCCGGTTACAACGCCGAGAAGCTTGCCGTTGGGAGTACCGTCTTCAGTAACTGCCATTGTGCTGTGTCCCATCTGCTCATAGAGTTCAAGAACCTCAGCGAGAGTTGAATCGGGCTTAAGGTTTGAATCGCTTACAACAAAGCCTGCCTTATAGCCTTTTACCTTGGCAACCATTGCCGCTTCATCTTCAATGCTCTGCGAACCGTAGATAAATGACACGCCGCCTTCTTTTGCGAGCGCAATTGCCATTGTATCATTGGATACAGACTGCATGATAGCGGAAACAAGGGGGATGTTAAGACTGATGGGGCATTCTTCTTCGCCTTTTCTGTACTTAACAAGGGGGGTTTTGAGATTTACGTTTGCGGGGATGCATTCCCTTGATGTGTAGCCCGGAATAAGAAGATATTCACTGAATGTTCTTGAGGGCTCCTGACAATAAATTGCCATCGATATCACTCCTTATATTTAATGTTAAAATTAATATCAAAAATTAAATTACATTATTTTATAACACAATACAGAAAAAGTCAATATTTTATCTGCAAAATTCAGTAATATAATTTGTTATACTCTTTTCGATAATTTCAATCGCCTTGTTTCTGTCCTGA
>JAZSCO010000122.1:0-7918 GCA_045602965.1 Acutalibacteraceae bacterium
AGTTTTTATTTCGGACTGCCAGTTTAACAAATATTCTGCGAAAAGATAATTTTATGTTTTCACAGCGATATTTTAATGCTGACCAAAGTTTTTTGATCTTTCTTTTAGTGTAATTTCCTGCCATAACATTCCCCGATTATATTAATGAGCGAATTTTTCTGATTGTTTTAATTGTTTTTTTCTTAAGATTTTTGATAAATCTTTTTATTATATATAGTTTTTCGCGCAAATCTGTTTTCTTTACCTCTGCAGACGGTACGGAAACCTGCGTTTTTTTCCCTCTTGCTCTGTTATATAAATTGTATTCTATTCCGAGAACATCAAAATCAACGTCTATGTTATGCTGCGCAAACAATTCTACGTTTTTGGGAAGCCACTTGCCAACCGTGACACCGTAACCGTATTTAACATCTACTCCATAATCAAAAACAGCCTTGCAAACACCATTTATGTTGTTTATTTTAAGAACCTTTTTGTCGGTTCTTCTTGAACGCACAGAACCGTACTTTTCAAATTCCCAAGGCGTTTCATGAGACCTCAAAAGACTTGTAAGCCAATCTTTTCTCCATAAAGCAGTCATACTGTTTATTCTGTTTATGGTTACAATATCATCTTTATTAATAAAATGTTCGGAAAGGTCTGCCTTTGAACCTTCTTTAAATATGTGTTCCGGAGAATACTTCAAACCTATATAGCCGACATCATCATGGGCTTTTATAAAGTCAAAAGCCTCAAGAAAAGTATCATTGTCTACTTTTTGCAAAAGGAAAAAATCTTCAAGAAAATATAATATATAGTCTGTATCTATCTGATTTAAAACGTATTTCAGTCTCTCGCTCCATGTACGCTTTGTTCCGCCGCAAATTGTTTTAACATTAAGAAAATCACAAAAATAAACCTTGGTTTCAGTATTCAAAACAAAACTCATATTCTTGCATTCCGGCCATTGTTTTAAAAGAAGTTTAAAAAAAGGATCCCAAACACTTTCGTATTTGTCGCATGAATTAACAAGAATCGTTAAATTTTCCATAACATCACCTAAACTAACTTAATAACTTCAATCCATTTCTGCGCAATTGATTGCACTGAAAGCTCTTCACGTACTTTTGCGGCATTTTCGGAGCATTTGTGCGAAAGCGTTTTATCCGTTGCCATTTTTACCATTGCACCGGCAAGAGCATCAACGTTTTTTATAGGTACAAGAAGACCGTTTTCGTTGTTTTTTATCATTTCTCTCGCTCCGCCGCCAAGACAATCCGTGCAAACGCAAGGCAAACCGATCGCCATGGCTTCAATCATCGAATTCGATAACCCTTCGAAATCAGACGAAGAAACAAACATGGCACAGTCGCGTACATATTCATGAACATCCGCTCTGGGAGGGAGAAAATAAATATATTCGTCTGCTTCAAGCGATTTCACATAATCTTTCAAATTATCAAGGATTTTTTCTTCAATATCTCCGACGGTATTACCGTAAATCTCAAGTTTATAGTCAGGACAGCTTTGTCTGAATTTTATGAATGCATCAATGAGCAAAGAAAGATTTTTCTGGTCTGCAACTCTGCAGAAATTAACTGCAACTTTTTTTCTCTCCCCTTCGAATGGCTCCGGCAGATTAGCTTTTACGGGATTATGGATAACGGTGGCATTTTTCAATCTTCCGCCGAAAAACTTAAGCTCATCCTGCGTTTGCAAAACAGCTGCATCAGCTTTTGAAACAATATTCAGCAAATACTCTTTTGCCGTTTCATCCTTCGGAAACTCATGCTCAGGGGCGTTTCTTTCGGCATAAATGATTCTGCATCCGATTCCGTACGATGCGCCGTAAACCTGCTCATAATATGAAATTCCGAACGGAATATAGATACTGTCGGGATTGAGAGACATATAAACAGCAAGCTTCTCACTGTGCCGCATCTCTTGAATTCTATAAGCAGCTTTTTTATCTGCTGCAGAACTGAATCTGGTCAGATTGCGAAGATATTTCAGTTTTTTAAGCCTGTATTTTCTCTTTTTGAGCGTTTTTACGGCAACGGAATCGGAGGAATGCTCCGAAACAAAAGCATCAAGAGAAACAAGCTCAACATTTTCATGACGTTCAAAAAACACATTTTCGGCAATTTCTTTTGTTGCAAGAAGCGTGCAACGGTACCCCGCCTTTGCAAATTCATTGGCAAGGTTTGTTGAACGCATGGATACGCCGCCGTTTTTATAATAGCCGACAACAAATACGATGTGTTTCATTCTTCCTCCGTCATTTTTTTCGCCTTACGGCTTTATATATCGGATTTTCAGTCAAAAAATTGAGAAGCGGATTTATGTATTTCTTTCTGAAAACCCGATTCCTTTTATATTTTTCGGTGAAATCAAGAATTTCCGCCGCCTTCTTTTCGTGAATAAGTTCATAATACTTACGGTAAAGCGGACTGAGTTTTTCGGTTTCAATATGACCGTAAAATCTGTCGCAGATAGGGTCATTCATTATCTGCTCAATAAGCTCGATCTTCTTATTTCTGTCATTAGGACAAAGAGGTTTCATTTCATTTTCGATACAATCGGTTGCAAAGAAAAATGCACGCAGATGCATTTGCGGCATCAAATCAAGCTCCTTGAATTTTTCTGTATCATTATAAAGAATATCGATGAGATATGTATAAAGCTGCCACATGTTTTTGGTGTATCCTCTGGAAAGAGAATCCGAAACAACTCTGTTATGGTATAAAGGCTCGTCTATATAATAAAAATTTTGCGCTGAAAGCATTGCTTCATATGTCAGTTGCAAATCCTGACTGCGACGAAGTCTTCGGTCAAATTTTATTCCGTTTTTATTGAGAGTTTCTGTTTTATAAATACGCATACAGTTTGACCAACGTATTGACCGCTTACCGCCGTCTTTAGAGATATAAGCAAGTGTTTTGGGAAGCAGCTCGCTTTTAATTCTTTCTCTGTCATACGCACCGATGGGTATTTCGCGGCTGAAACGGTAACCGTTTTCATTCTGGATACAATTGCAGAAAACAATATCGGAATCGTTTGACTTCGCGGCTGAATACATCTTTTCATACATATCGGATTCAATCCAGTCATCAGAATCGACAAAACCGATATACTCCCCTTTTGCACGCATCATTCCGTCATCACGGGCAGCAGCAAGACCTTCATTTTCCTTTTGATAATATGTCACACGGGAATCGGAAAGATACTCTTTGCATATTTCCGCACTTGAATCGGTTGAGCCATCATCAATAAGAATAATCTCAATTTCTTTTAACGTCTGATTAACAATGCTGTCAAGGCATTCTTTGAGATACTGCTCTGCATTATAAATCGGAACAATAACACTTACCTTAATCATTGATAATCTTCACCCATTTCTCGATGATTTTTTCCACAGACAATTCGCTGCGGATATTGATTGCATTTTTTGAAAGTTTTTCTGCAAGGTCGGGATTTTCTATAAGCCTTTTCATGGCTTCATATGTTTTTTCAGCATCGCCTACAGGCACAAGCAAACCGTTTTCACCGTCATTTATCACCGCTCTTGCTCCGCCTGCAGGACAGTCCGTACAAACGACAGGCAAGCCGAGCGCCATTGCCTCAAGCATGGAATTTGACATTCCCTCAAAATCAGACGTGGAAACAAACATTGAATAATCCCTGATATAATCGTGAATATCTTTTCTTGCAGGCTGAATATGAATACTGTTTTCACAACCGAGATGAACAATTTTTTCGGCTACTTTTTCAGCATAGCCTTCCGCATCGTTCCCAACGCAATCCCCGATAATATTAAGCTCATACTCAGGATGAATTTTATGAAGCATTGAGAAAGCCTCAACAAGCATCTCGAGATTCTTCTGCGAAGATATGCGGCAGAAATTGACTATGCGTTTTTTCCTTTCGCCCGAATAAGGTTCAGGCAAATCGGATTTTACGGGATTGAATATAACCGTACCTTTTCTTAAATTGGTGTTTTGTTCGTACCATTTCTTAACATCGGGCGACTGAAAGACAAAACCGTCAGCCTTGCAAAATTCGTTTTTAATAAACGACGTTGTTGTTTTGTTATCAAGTGACTGCTGCGGGTCGTTGCGCTCCGAAAGAATAACTCTGTTTGACTTGTTTTTTGAAAGCAGAGTAAGGAAAATAGGATCGTTTAAAAAAGCAACTGCGGATGAGTTTTTATGTTTTTTAAAATACTTTTTCAGCCATGATACAGCACTGTAATTACGTGAATAATACTTTAAAACAGAACCCTTTTCCGAAGAAATTTTACCGACAAAACGTGCATAAAGCATCAGAAGCTTTGCAAAAAGCTGTGATTTATTCGCTTTTGCAACCTCATCGGGCAATGAAATAACTCTCACCTTTTTGTTGATATTGGAAAGGTCTGCTTCACAAAGAGACTGATGAGTAATGATAAGGGTCACATTATTGTTACGCTCAGCGAAGGCATCGGTCAGAAGAGAAATAACCCTCTCTGCGCCGCCGCCGCTCATAACTTTCATAAGAAATGTGATTTCATTTCTCATTCATCTTTCCCCTTTATATTTCTTCAGTAATTTACGCAGTTTCTCTTTGGCAAAAAACATTTTTACAGGAAGATATTTCTTCTTTTCAAGACACTCAAACCATTTTCTGAAAAGCTTGCTTTCCTGACTTCCCTTGTTGTTAATCGCCTGCTGAGGAATCATGGTTTTCCAGTCATATTCAAGAATCTGCTGTTTATCTTTTTTATTTTTTGCGTTTCTGTAGTAATTGCAGAAGGTTGCCATCGCTTCGTTAAACCATCTGCTGTTGAGATTATCAATAACATCTTGCGTATCCATTCCCCACACAGGAAGATATTCTCTTATTCTGTTATAAACATAAAGAATGTTTTTCCTGTCAATTGTTTCGGGAGTAAAGCTTTTTGAGATACTCTGATTATTTGTTCTGTAATTATAAAGCGCTTCATTGATATAGACAACTTTTTCTGCGGCGGTGAGAAGATGAATAGACCTGAACATATCCTCCGCCATGTTTTTATCATAGTATGCGGTATAATCGGTCGGATCTTTCTTGAGAATATCGGTTTTTACTGCCTTTATCCAAAGAGCCGTTACGAGATTATCCGTTATAATCATATTATATAATTCTTTTTTATTTGACGCATCAAAGATCTTTTCGCCGTCGGAAACAGTTCTTTTTCTTTCTGTTTTAACTCCGTTTTCATAATATCGGAATGAATAAATCACCATATCCGTATCGGGATGATTTCCGATGCATGCGGAAACACATTCAAGAAGATTTTTTTCAACAAAATCATCGGAATCAACAAACAGACAATAATCTCCGCTTGCATTTTTTATTCCGTGTTCTCTCGCGGAAACAAGACCCTCGTTTTTCTTATGCACGGTTTTGATTATATCGGGATATTTTTCGGAATAATCATCACAAATTCTACCCGAATTATCCGTTGAACCGTCATCAACAAGGATTACTTCATAACAACCCTTGAAGGTCTGCGAGAGCAATGAATCTACACACTGTTCAAGATATTTTTCAACATTATATACGGGAACAAGTATGCTGTATTTCATTTATTCATTCCTCCAGAATGTTTTTCCACTGTTCTTTATATCTTTCGCCTTCACCGCTGTAATCGGCTTTTTCGAGATTTGATTTTACGGTTTTGTAAAGCTCTTTATTATTGATAAGCCTGATTATTGTATCGGCAACAGACTTCGGATTGGTTTCGCAAAGAATGCCGTTTTTTTCGTTTTTAATAAGTTTTGTACCGCCGACAGTTTCCGTTGAAATGACAGGCTTTTCAAGTCTGATCGCCTCGGCGATTGTCAGTCCCCATGCTTCTTCGTATGACGGCTGAATATAAATATCGCACAACGAAATATATGGATAGGGATTTTTCTGCATTCCCGTAAAAATAATATTTTCCGAAAGACCGTATTTTTCACTGAGTTTCTCAATTTTTTCCCTTTCGGTACCGTCACCGACAAAATACCAAGCAAAATCAATGCCGTTTTCTTTCAGAATTTTTGCAGCTTCAACCGCAAGATCAAAACCCTTGACAGGTGCGAATCTTCCGCAGGTGCAAAGCGTAAGTTTTTCGTATTTCTCAAATTTTATCTCTTCGCTCTGCTTTTTTATAAGCTCTCTGTCAACAAAATTTTCAACAACATAAATCTTATCCGACAAACAGGGATACCATTCCGAAATCAGCCTTGCAAGCTCGTCATTAACAGCCGCCGCCTTGTCAAAACTTGATATAAATTTCTTGTGTACTTCAGGAAGCTCTTGGGTGCTGACATGAAAGAAGATAAACTTTTTATCCGCTTTCACATAGTCGGCAACAAAGTATGCGGGATAGCCATGGGCATAGGCAATTGCAATATCGTATTTCTTATCGGAGAAAAAAGTTTTCTGCTCATAGCACATGGAATATTCACGAATCAAATCCGTAAGCTTTATATTGATTTTTTCGGCAATTTTCTTTCTGCCGAGCAAATTGAATAACTTGATTAAAATCTGATAAATAACCGCCTTGGGTTTTCTGTAATAACGGTTTTTATCATTATTGATAATCACTTTTGCTCTCTCGTCAATAAGAGGTAAAAGATCCGTTCTGTTTTTGCGAAGATAAACCGTAACATCATACTTATTATAGTCAATCACTTTGAGAGCGGAAATCAGAGTTTTCTGAATGCCGCCCACCGTCAGATGATTGATTACAAAAAGCAGTTGTTTTTTCATTGGTTAAAATAACTCCATCCATTTTCGGGCTGTTGCCTCAAGCGACAGCTCATTTCTGATTTCGGCTGCATTGCATGAAAGCTTTTGTGAAAAAGCATTGTCCGACACAATTTTCTGCATAGCTTCACAAATTTCTTCCGCATTACCAACCTCGGTAAGCAAACCGTTTTCTCCGTTTCGGATTACTGCCGCTGCGCCGCCGATTGGACAGTCAGTGCAGATAACAGGCATACCGATTGCCATTGCTTCAAGCATGGCGTTTGACATTCCTTCATAGTCTGATGAATTGATATACATTGAATCTCTGATTATAAACTCATGGACATTGTTGCTGAAAGGTTCAAAGTCAACATAATCTGAAATACCGAGATTCTGAATTTCTTCTTTAACCTGATTCAAAACCGCTTCGTCATCAGCATTCTGAGTATCGCCGATAATACGAAGTCTGTACTCTTTACTGTAATTCAAGAAAAGAGCAAATGCTCTAATGAGCACAGAAAGATTTTTCTGTCTGGAAATTCTGCAGAAAGTTGTTATATTTTTATTTCTCTGACCTTCAAACGGCTCAGGAAGACCGTTTTTTATCGGATTCGGAATAACAATACCCTTACAAGAAACATTATCGGGATAGCATGACTTTGCATCGTTTGTCTGAAAAACCGCAGAATCAACTCTGGTATAGTATTTCTTTATAAATCCGTAACCGTAGCGTTTTTTCATCTGGCGTTTCGGGTCTCCCCTTTCAGAGATGATTATCCTGTTGGGAAGATTTTTCGCTGCCAAAAGAGTTATGGGAACGGTAGGTTGCAAAAACGTAATAACCGTTGCTTCAGGATTTTTTTTGAGCTTATCCCGCAGAAGTTTTATTTCGTTATGATACTGCGAAACAAATGAAAGATACGAAAAGCACACAGGCACTGCTTTTCCGACTGCCTCAAACGGTTTGCACAGCACGGAAGAAACTACTCTTAAAACAGCAAAGAAAAGACTTTTAAGCGTCTTATCTTTTCCTTCAAGCACTGTCAGCGGAATATCGGAATTAAGGTCACGGTTGATGATTTCATCTTCTTTTGACGATGTGAGAATAAATTCGGCATCATAACCGTTTTTATGAAATTCATTCATAAGAAGCGCCGCAACTCTTTCAGCACCTCCGCCCTTC
>JAZSCO010000123.1:0-11025 GCA_045602965.1 Acutalibacteraceae bacterium
AGACCTCGCAATCGTTGATGACCTTTCAAGCGATGTTGAATTCTATGCAATCGGCTTCAAGAAGGGCAGCATGCTCACAGCAAACGTTAACGCACAGCTCGAAGCTCTTGCAGCAGACGGCACAATCGCTGCTCTCGCAGAAAAATACGGTGTTTCAAACACAGCAATCACAGATTTCTCCGACCAGAAATAATTTAAAGATATAATAATCGGAGTTATAATATGTCCTTTTTAGAAGTCACGGCTTTTTTGTTCGACGGCTTTAAAATATCTTTGCTTATCTTTGCGGTGACGCTGCTTTGCGGCGCACCGCTTGGTTTGCCTATAGCCTTCTGTTCAATGAGCCGATTCAAAATTGTCAAATCAATTTCAAAGGTGGTTGTCTGGATTGTCAGAGGTATTCCTCTCATGCTTCAGATATTCATCATTTACTATGTACCCGGTCTGCTTTTTAACTATCAGCTTTTCGGGCAGATTGACCGATATATGTTTATTGAATACGGCATTGCCGATGCAGGAAGAATCACAGCGGTTCTCATTGCATTCACAATCAACTATGCCTGCTATTTCTCTGAAATCTACAGAGGCGGCATCGAAAGCATTTCCAAGGGTCAGTATGAAGCCGGATATGTTCTCGGTCTTACCAAATCTCAGATATTCAGAAAAATCATTCTCAAGCAGGTTATTCAGCGTATTGTTCCGCCCATGTCAAACGAGATTATAACCCTCATCAAGGATACCGCTCTTGCAAATTGCATCATGGTTTGCGAAATCATCAAGAACGCAAAAGAACTTGCGGCAACAAAAGCTATGATCTGGCCTTTGTTCTTCACTGGTGTGTTCTATCTTGTATTTGTAGGTATTCTCACGGTTGTTCTCAACAAAGCAGAAAAGAAGCTGAGCTATTTCAGGAGTTAAAAATATGTCGATATTAGAAGTAAGTAACATAAAAAAGAGCTTCGTCAAAACCGAAGTCCTCAAAGATATCAGTTTCACACTCGATAAGGGTGATGTTCTTTCTATCATCGGCTCATCGGGAAGCGGCAAAACAACTTTGCTCAGATGTCTCAACTTCCTTGAAACAACCGATTTCGGCAAGATTACGGTTGACGGCGAAGTCCTGTTTGACAGTAACGACAACGCTCGACTGACCGATGAGAAAATCAGAGAAAACAGACTTAATTTCGGTCTTGTTTTCCAGAATTTCAACCTTTTTCCTCAGTATACCGTTCTTGAAAATCTCACTCTAGCACCTACCCTTCTCAAAAAAGGCGACGAAGTTTCAATAAAGAAGAATGCTCTTGAGTTAATCAAAAAGGTCGGTCTTGAAGAAAAGGTAGATTTCTATCCTTGCCAACTTTCGGGCGGTCAGCAGCAGAGAGTTGCAATTGCCCGTGCACTTGCTCTCAATCCCAAAATCCTCTTTTTTGACGAACCAACTTCTGCGCTTGACCCTGAACTTACAATGGAAGTTCTCAACGTTATCAAGGGGCTCAAGGATTCGGGATGCACAATGGTTATTGTCACCCATGAAATGGCTTTTGCGAGAGATGTTTCGGATAAGGTGATCTTCATGGACGGCGGCGTCATCGTTGAGCAGGGTAAACCCGAAGATGTTATCAACAACCCTAAGAACGAAAGAACAAAGCATTTCCTCAACCGTTTTAAAGAAAACAGCTGATTAAAAACAACCATCGAATTGCAGTTGCATTTCGGTGGTTGTTGTATTATAATGACTATATAAAAAAATTATAATTGAGGATTACTAATGAAATTTTTAATTGCATCCGATATTCACGGCTCGGAATTTTACTGCCAAAAGCTTCTTGAAGCATACAGAAACGAAAAGGCAGACAGACTTCTGCTTCTGGGCGACATTCTCTATCACGGTCCGAGAAATGATTTGCCCGAAGGCTATGCTCCGAAGAAAGTTATTGAACTTCTCAATGCTGTCAAGAATGAAATTCTCTGTGTAAGAGGCAACTGCGACACTGAGGTTGACCAGATGGTGCTTGATTTCCCGATTCTCGGCGAATATGCTGTAATTCCCGTCGGTAACAATCTTCTTTACGCAACTCACGGTCACAATTTCAACGAAGATCATCTTCCTCCGCTTATGAAAGGCGATATTCTTCTTCACGGTCACACCCATGTTCCGAAGTGCACGGAGCATGAGAATTATATCTGTATGAATCCCGGCTCGGTTTCAATCCCGAAGGAAAACAGCCATCACGGTTATATGACACTTTGTGATAACGAATTCCTATGGAAGGATTTTGACGGAAACATTATTATGAGCTATAAAGCATAAGGAGGATAAAAATGGAACTTACACCGACACGAGAACTTAACGGAAAAGCAAAAGTTTGCATGGTCCTTGCATTTGCATTTCTGACAGGATTCATGTGGAGAGTCAGAGGCTCTCACGGCTGGGGCTCAATGTGGGGCATGTTTGCCGTTGGCGTTGCAATGGTACTTTTCATCTTTGCGTTCTTCGGAAACCGCAAAAAAATGAGCTATGAAGCTATACCGATTGCCGTTATCCTTATGGGTATAACAAACGGCGGTTGGGGTACACTCAACGGACAGATGGGCGGTTACCTGGGCAGCACCGTTCCGTTTACAGGCGAAGAACTCACCGCAACGGTTGAAATCAGTCCGTGGTACGGCTTATGGGTCATGCTGCTTCTCGGCTTTGGCTGGATGCCGCTTTTCTCTATCTTTTTAGGTTCGCTCTTTTCAAAAAGAGATTATAAAATCTCAAATTACATAACAATAATCGCCGTTTTCTATGCACTTGTGGCAGTGTTCATGTTCACCGTTTCTCACTACATTGTTCCTCTTATCAGTCCGACTGCGGTTGATATGTTCAAGGAGGGTCTTGCAGACAAAGGCATTGAAATGAGTCCTATGATGGCATTCATCAAAAACCTCGGCTCTGAATCATGGTTCAAGAAAATACCCTTCGGCAGAAACTATTATGCAAGTGTAAGGGTTATTTCCTATTCTGCGGCAGCTCTTTTAAGTTCACTCACCGTACTTGTTGCTTTCCGCGATAAAATCACGGCTTTCCTTTCAACGGCAATCAACGTTATTATGGCTCTTTCGATAACCTTTGCCGACGTTTTCCTCATCATCGATTCTGACAGAGGTTTTCTCGCAAAAGTGAATCCTCCTGCATTCCTCGCACAGGGTTCATGGTCGCTCTGGGAATACTTCACGGGTTTCCTTATGGGCTTCGGGGTTATGCTTCTTCTCGTTTGTCTGCCCAAGAAAATTACTCAGGGCGAAGGCAAATATGAATACGAACCCCCGTTCAAAAAGCAATGGATTCACGGTGCATACAGCACAGTGCTCACTCTTTTCTTCACATTTGTTTTAACAATCGTAAGACCTCTCGGAATGAGAATTGCCGATATGTTCATAGACAGAGGAATGCTTGAAGATAACGAAATATATGAAATTATCCTCATGGTTATTCTCGGCGTTATCGGCTTTATTTACTGCGCAGTTGTCGTTCATAAGAACATCATGACAAAAGCTCTTCCCGTTCCGGTTCCTAAAAGAACAGAGGATTTCTGCATGACATCTGTTCCCAGATATCTGTTTGTAACCGCACTGATTTATTTCTTCACATATGACGCAAGTTTTATTCCGCTTGTGAAAAACCCCAAGTCGATTTTAAACATTACACAGGATGTCGGAATTGTACTTGTTGTTCTTATGATTGCAAGCATATTGCTTTTCAACGTATTCTATTCTTCGGCAAAAGAAATTGCCGCCGACAAAAAAGTCAGCAGCAAAAAATAATATTGCTTATCTCATCGGCGCAGCCTGCAATATAGGTTGCGCCCGATTTTTTTAATTCTTCTTCGCTTCCGTAGCCGAAAGTTACTCCGACACTTTCAACACCGGCACCGTTTGCGCCGTCAATATCGAAATATCTGTCACCAACCATAAGAATTTTATCCTTCCCGATATTCAGAGCTTCTGCCGCATTATTGATAAGAGATGCCTTGCTCTGCGGAGTATCGTCTGCCGACGGTGCAGATATGAAATCGATAAGCTCGCCGATTTTAAGATAATCAACAATTCTTATCAGAAAATTCTGCGGTTTTGAGCTTGCAATTCCGACCTTTATGCCGTTTTCGTGAAGTTTATTCATAAGCGGCAGTATTCCTTCATAAATATCAAACTCAAATATTCCGCTTTCGGCATATTTTTCTCTGTATTTTTTTACGGCAAAGTCGCTTTTTTCTCGGTCAAGACCCAGTTCGCGTTTAAACGAATCATATACAGGCGGACCGATAAAACGTCGAAGAGTTGCACCGTCAAGAGGTTCAAATCCGAGACATTCAACCGCATATTGAATCGAAGAAAAAATCCCTTTGCCCGTATCTGCAATCGTGCCGTCAAAATCAAAAAGCACGGCATTGTATTTTGATATCATATTATCTCCCCTGTTATATCATATGCAATTATTTTATCACATTTTTTTAAATCCATCAATATTTTCATTTACATTATAAATATTATATGTTATAATATATTTTAATTTTAAACCAAAGGACTGAAAATAAATGGAATATAATTTCGCAAAAGGCGTTGCATCTCTCAAGCCTTCCATCATAAGAGAAATACTGAAAAGCTCAGGCAATACCATTCCGCTCGCTGCAGGAAATCCCGCTCCCGATGCTTTTCCCGTTGAAGATATAAAAGAAATTGTCGGCAAGGTTTTTGACGAAGATCCCATCCTCGCTCTTCAGTACGGCATCAGCGAAGGTTATGCTCCCCTTGTTGCAAAGCTTACTGAACTTGCAAAAGAACGCTACGGCGTCGGGTCTGATAACGATTCACTCATCGTTGTAAGCGGTGCTCAGCAGGTTATGAGCCTCACAAGCCAGTGCTTTGTCAATTACGGCGACTGCATTCTCTGCGAAGAACCTTCGTTCATCGGTGCACTTAACTGCTTCAGAAGCTTCGGCGCAAAACTTTCCGGTGTACCCGTTGACAGCGACGGCATCAATATCGAAGCGCTCGAAAAGAAGCTTCAGTCAGAAGAAAATGTTAAATTTATTTATACAATTCCCAACTTCCAGAATCCTGCAGGCATAACAATGTCACTCGAAAAGAGAAAGGCTGTTTATGAACTTGCAAAGAAATACGGTGTTCTGATTCTTGAAGATAACCCCTACGGCGATCTTCGTGTTTCAGGCGAAGATGTTCCCGCAATCAAGAGCTTTGATACCGACGGAATTGTTATTTATTCGGGTTCATTCTCAAAGATTGTTGCACCCGGCATCAGAGTCGGCTATGTTCTTGCGCCGAAAGAAGTTATCGCAAAGCTCACCGTTGCAAAACAGACTCAGGATGTTCACACTCCTCTCGTATCACAGCTTGTTGTATATAAGTGGCTCACAGAATATGATTTTGAAGGTCACATAAACAAAATCAGAGAGATTTACAGACGCAAGCTCAATCTTCTCTGCGACTGCATTGACGAAGAGCTTTCCGATTTCCTTACATATCACAGACCCGAAGGCGGTCTTTTCGTCTGGGCAAAACTCAACGATGGAATTGATATGCTCGATTTTGTAAAAAAAGCAAGTGCCGCAGGTGCATCGGTTGTTCCGGGCAACGCAATGATGGTTGACGGCGACGCACCTTGCCAGTATATAAGACTTAATTTCTCAACTCCCTCCGATACAGACATCGTCAAAGGTGTCAGAATCCTCGGAGAAGTTGCGAGATCACTTTAAAAGAGGTGTTATTTATGGAAAACACAACTCCCGAAAAAAAGCCTGTAGTTTTAAGCATGATTCAGCCGACATCTATTCCCACTCTCGGAAATTATCTCGGCGCTCTCAAAAACTGGAAGGCAATGAGCGATGACTACAACTGCCTTTATGCGGTTGCAGACCTCCACGCTCTTACAATCCACCCCGACCCTGCAAAACTCCGTCAGCAGATTATGGAGATGTATGCAATTCTGCTTTCAATCGGTCTTGACCCCGAAAAGAGCATTGTTTTCATTCAGAGTCAGGTAGCGGCTCATGCGGAACTCGCATGGATTCTTGACTGCTACACTCAGTTCGGCGAAGCATCAAGAATGACTCAGTTCAAAGAAAAATCACTCAAGCATGCAGACAATGTCAATGTCGGTCTTTTTGCATATCCCGTACTTATGGCAGCAGATATTCTTCTCTATCAGGCAAACTACGTTCCCATCGGTGCAGACCAAAAACAGCACCTTGAACTCGCAAGAGACGTTGCAACAAGATTCAATTCACTCAGGGGCAACACCTTTACCCTCCCCGAACCCTTCATAGGCAAGGTCGGAGCAAGAGTCATGAGTCTTCAGGATCCCACTCAGAAGATGTCAAAGAGCGATCCGAATCCCAAAGCTTCAGTTTCAATTCTTGACGAACCGAATGTTATTCTCAAGAAGTTTAAATCAGCGGTTACGGACAGCGAAGCTTGCGTAAGATATGCAGACGGCAAAGACGGCATCAACAACCTCATGGCAATTTATTCTTGCTGTACAGGTCTTGATTTCGATGCTATCGAAAAGGAATTTGAAGGCAAAGGCTACGGCGACTTCAAGGTTAAGGTTGCGGAAGCCGTTATCGAAGAACTTCGTCCCGTTCAGGAAGAATACAAGCGTCTTATTGCAGACAAACAGTATCTTCTTGATACTGCCAATGCAGGTGCGGAAAAAGCTGCACGCATTGCAAACAGAACTCTTACCAAAGCGAAGAAAAAAGTCGGACTTTTGCTCGGTTAATCACCGATAAAAGCAAGATTTTTGTTAAATACGACGAAAATGCATAAATATTCAGAAAAGACTTGATTTTTTGAATATTCGATGTATAATTAGTGCATAAACTAACATAAAGAACGGAGAAATTATCATGAAAGAAATCAAAAAAGTAGTTCTCGCCTATTCAGGCGGCCTCGATACATCAATCATTATCCCCTGGCTCAAGGAAAACTATAACAACTGCGAAGTTATCGCTGTTTCAGGTGACGTAGGACAGGGTACAGAGCTTGACGGCCTTGAAGAAAAGGCTAACAAGACAGGTGCATCAAAGCTTTACATCGAAAATCTTCAGGACGAATTCGTAAGCGATTACATTTTCCCCACCCTCAAGGCAGGCGCAGTTTATGAGAAGGAATATCTTCTCGGCACATCCTTTGCACGTCCCATCATCGCAAAGAGAATCGTTGAAATTGCAAAGGCTGAAGGCGCAGACGCTATCTGCCACGGCTGCACAGGTAAAGGTAATGACCAGGTAAGATTCGAACTTACAATCAAGGCTTTCGCTCCCGAAATGGAAATCATCGCTCCCTGGAGAATCTGGGACATCAAGTCAAGAGAAGAAGAAATTGAATACGCAGAGGCTCACAATATTCCTCTTAAGATTAACCGCGAAACTAACTACTCAAAGGATAAGAACCTCTGGCATCTTTCACACGAAGGTCTTGACCTTGAAGATCCCGCAAACGAGCCTCAGTACAACAAGCCCGGTTTCCTTGAAATGGGCGTTTCTCCCGAAATGGCTCCCGATGAACCCACATATATCACCATCCACTTCGAAAAGGGTGTTCCCACAGCTGTTAACGGCAAAGAAATGGGCGGCGTAGAACTCATTACTTATCTCAACGAAGTTGGCGGTAAGAACGGCATCGGTCTCAACGATATCGTTGAAAACCGTCTTGTCGGTATGAAGTCAAGAGGCGTTTATGAAAATCCCGCAGGTTCAATCCTCTTCAAGGCTCACGATATTCTTGAAACACTCTGCCTTGACAGAGATACAATGCACTACAAGGAAATCATCGCTCACAAATATGCAGAGCTTGTTTACTTCGGTCAGTGGTTCACTCCTCTTCGTGAATCCCTTGCAGCTTTCGTTGACAAGACTCAGGAAACAGTTACAGGCGACGTTAAGCTCAAGCTCTACAAGGGCAACATCATTAACGCAGGCGTAACTTCACCCTACACACTTTACAGTGAAGATTTTGCAACATTTGATGCTGACGAAGTTTATGACCAGAAGGATTCGGCAGGCTTCATCAACCTCTTCGGTCTTCCCATCAAGGTTAAAGCAATCCTCGAAGCTGAAAGAAACGCAAACAAATAAAAATAAAACAAGAGCCGCCAAAAACTGACGGCTCTTTTTCCCGTATTAAGGAGTGACAACTTATGAAACTTTGGGCAGGCCGCTTTTCAAAAGAAGCGGATAAGAAAACCAACGATTTCAACTCATCAATAGCAACAGACTCAAGAATGTATGCTCAGGATATTGAAGGCAGCATCGCTCATGTTACCATGCTTGCCGCAAAGGGCATCGTTTCAAACGAAGACGCTGCAATTATTGTTGCAGAGCTTATTCAGATTAAGGCCGATATTGCAGACGGCAAACTTCTCATCGATCCCAACGCAGAAGATATTCACACATTTATTGAGCAGACATTGACCGAAAGAGTCGGCGCACCCGGCAAGCGTCTTCACACAGGCAGAAGCAGAAATGACCAGGTTGCTCTCGACGTAAGACTTTATCTTCGTGACGAATGCGACGAAACCTTAAAGCTTATCAATGAGCTTATTGATGCTCTTACCGCGAAGGGTGAGGAATACGGCAACGCAATTATGCCGGGTTACACTCATCTTCAAAGAGCTCAGCCCATAACATTCAAAGCTCATCTTCTTGCATACATTGAAATGCTCAAACGTGACCTCGGAAGAATTGAGGATGCAAGAAAGAGAATGAATTCGTCTCCTCTCGGAAGCGGTGCACTCGCAGGCACAACCTACCCCATTGACCGTTCAATGACCGCTTCCATTCTCGGATTTGATTCATATACCGCAAGCACTCTTGACGGCGTTGCAGACAGAGATTTCTGCATTGAACTTGCAAGCGCGCTTTCAATCTGCATGGTGCATCTTTCAAGACTTTGCGAAGAAATTATTCTCTGGTGCTCATGGGAATTCAAGTTTGTTGAGCTTGACGATGCATTCTCAACAGGCTCAAGTATCATGCCACAGAAGAAGAATCCCGATATCGCAGAGCTTGTAAGAGGTAAGAGCGGCAGAGTCTTCGGCGACCTCATGACTCTCCTCACGGTTATGAAAGGTCTTCCTCTTGCTTATAATAAAGATATGCAGGAAGATAAGGATGCGATTTTTGATGCATTTGACACCGTTAAAATCTGCCTTATAACCCTTGTACCCATGATTGCAACCATGAAGGCTATTCCCGAAAACATGAGAAAAGCCGCGGCGGGAGGATTCATCAACGCAACAGACTGCGCAGACTATCTTGTTTCAAAGGGACTCCCCTTCCGTGATGCATATAAAGCAACGGGAGAACTCGTAGCTCTCTGCATAAGAGAAAACAAAACACTCGAAACTCTTTCTCTTGAAGAATACAAAAATATCTGCGATTTATTCGATGACGGTGTTTACGAAGCCATAAATCTTGAAAATTGCGTAAAACGCAGAGGTATGTAAAATAACAAAAACGGCTTGCTGAATGCAAGCCGTTTTTTGCATTATTCAAGAACCTTTTCAAGTGTTTTGCCGAGTATTTTTTCCTTGCATTCTTCCGAAATATCAAGGCTTCTGATTCTTGCTATATCGGATTTGATATGTTCGGGTTTTGAATACGGAAAGTCAAGACCGAAAATGCTCCTGTCTTCACCCGTCTGTGCAATAACTATTTCAAGTTCTTCATCCGTCAACGCCCATTCATCACCCTTGCCCTTGCGGTTTCCGACACTCGTCCAGCCTGCAAAAACTCTGTCAAATTCGCCTCTCGAATTATTGCACATTACAGCAAGCGCATCCTTAAAGAAATGATAGCCGCCGATATGCTCCATGCTGAATTTCAATCTCGGAAAATTCCATGCAACCTCATCAAAAAGCAAAACATGATTTTCACGGAGTCTGTGCCAATGCATTCCCGAATGGAAAGAAAGAAAAAGTCCGAGTTCCTGCGCTCTTTCATATACCTTGAATGCATCTTCACCGTCAATGACAAACTCCTGATAAGGCGGATGAAGCTTTATCCCTTTGAAACCCAGATCGGCAATTCTGTCAACCTCATCTCGGAGATTCTGAGTGAAATCAACCGTACCGAAACCGACAAGCCTGTCATTCCCCTTTATCTGTTTTGCAAGCCAATCATTCGGACTGCCTTCAAAACCGCCTTCATGGAATCTGTCCGAAAACGGCGCAAATGCAACCGCTTTATCAATTTCGCATTCATCGAGAAATTCCATCAGTTTCTCAACACAGCCTTCGGGTCTTAATTCTTTTGGAAAAATATGTGCGTGATTTGCAAAAATCATTTTTATCACTTCCTTGATTTAATAATAATTAAATCATGCTTTTTTGTCAATAATATAGTTGGGAGATGATAAAATGGAAAACAATAAAGACACCTTATTGCTTCTTCGCGAATGCAGCGCAGGAATCAGAATGGCTGTTGCATCAATCGACGATGTGCTTCCCTATCTCGAAGAAAGCGAACTGACACAAGTGCTCAAAGAAAGCAAAACCGAACACAAAGACCTTGAAAAAGATATCGATGATACTCTTCATAAGCTCGGTTGCGAGGGAAAAGAACCCAATATCATGGCAAAAGGTATGTCAAAAATCAAGGCGAATGCAGAAATGGCATTCAAACCGACTGCAGCTCAGGCTGCAAGCCTCATAACCGACGGTTGCGGAATGGGAATAAAGTCTATCAATAAATATCTTAACCAATATCCCGCAGCTTCAAACGAGGTTAAACATCTGGCAACAAGAATCAGCAATCTTGAAGAAAATCTTGAAGACAAAATGCGACCGTGTCTTTAATCCACGGGAGACCGTTTTTTGACGGTCTGCTTTTGTTTTTTATTGACAATATATTAATATATTGTTATAATATTTAATGAATTTAAACAGAAAAGGAAGAGATAAACATGAAAAAAATTACAGCAATCGTTCTCGCCGTTGTTCTCGCATTCGGTATGCTTATC
>JAZSCO010000124.1:0-4831 GCA_045602965.1 Acutalibacteraceae bacterium
CGAAAAATTCACAAAGAAACCATTGACAAACCTAAAAAAAATCGCTATTATGTTAATTGCAGCCGAACAAATGTTCGTTAATTAGGAGGTGATTCCGTGGATAAAAAGAATTATCCGCTTCAGATTGAAGTTCCCGTTTCGGAAATTGAACAGCAGGTGGACTACGCCCGTACCGTCTGCTCCGACCTTTTCAGGCTTTTTTCGCCCGAAGAGCCTGACACGGAATTTCTTGCAAGTGAATACTGCTCCATTCGCAACAGACTTTCCATGACGCTCGATTTCCTCTTTCAGGCAAAGCTCTGGTGCGAAACCATAAAAAAATAAAGGAGACATAATGGAAAATTTCAGAATTGATTTTACTTTATCAAATCCCTTCCCCGACGGCAAAAAGCTCGGCGAGTGCGGCGAAAAGAATGCTGTTCAGCTTATCATCACGCCCCCCGAAAACCTTGCTTCAAGGGAAGAAATCAGGTCATATGTTGTTGCGTTTTCGACCGAAAAAGGTCCCGTCAGAATCGGTCCTTTTCCCAAGACCGCGACTCTTACCGTTCCTGTCAGAAACGCTCTTACCGTCGGCTCTGCCCTCTCCGTACAGCTTGAGGGTTATGATTCCGACGGTGAATTTATCATAAAAAGTCCCGTACTCAGCGGAATTTTGATTTCAAACTCAATCAGGGATTGCAGCTGCTCCGACGGTTCCGAATCCGACAGCGTATTTATTCCCGGCCATGCTCACGATAATCTGGAGATTCTTGATTCTCTTTCAGATGAAAACGGAATTCTCAAATATAACGGAAAAGACATTTCAAGCAAAAGAATAATCAGAACCGTTGAACTCGCGCCTAATGAATTTCTTGCTTTTGCGGATTCTCCCATTGAAAAAAGCTTCATTATACTTTCCGCTTCGGATTCGGAAGGCAATCCTTTCGTTCCCGAGGGAGCTGAAATCGTCAGCATTGAGATGAGTATCGTTTCAGAAGGAAATCCCGTCTGGACGGATTTGCGCGAAATGAACAATTCACTCTCACCCTCTGTCTATTTCATCAATTCCCATAAAGCATATTATTCCGAAGTGTTTGGCGCTACCGTTCTGGCTATTGTTTGTTTTCACGGTAATGTAAATGAGTTTTTTGACGCAATAACAAATTATTCTCTCAGCGGTGTCAGGGTGAAATATTATGACGAAAGCGGTGAAGCGGAATAATGGAAACAGAAATTCTTGTTTCGCTCATTACTCTCTGCGGCTCTGCTCTCGGCACATTTGCAGGCATCGCCGTCAATTCAAAGCTTACGAATTACCGCATTGAACAGCTTGAAAAGAAAGTGAACAAACATAACAACGTCATTGAGCGCACGGGAAAACTTGAAGAAAGAGTCGGTGCACTCGATTACAGACTCAAAGAAATTGAAAGCAGGTGATTTTTACGGATATAAACTGGAAAAGAAAACTTACAAGCCGTAAATTCTGGGCGGCGGTAGTCGGATTCGTAACCCCGATTCTGCTTGCATTCGGAGTTTCCGACAGCGTAACAACGCAGGTGACCGCAATCATCACGGCAGGTGCGGCAGTTGTTTCCTATATTATCGGCGAAGGATTCATTGATGCCTGCGGAAAGGAGGATTAGTTTCTTGAAAACAAGCATGGGACTCGTTGACTACGCACGCGCGCAGCTCGGAAAACCCTATTGGTACGGCACTTTCGGCAACACCGCAACAAAAAGTCTGCTGAATGCCAAAAAGAAACAGTATCCCTCCCATTACCAATCTGATCGCATGGAAAAATACAAATCCGAAATCGGCGAAAGAGTCCACGACTGCGTGGGACTTATCAAGGGCTATCTCTGGAGCGAAAATTTCGTTGCAACTCCGAAATATAATCCGTTGCAGGATGTTTCGGCAAACGGTATGCTCAAAAAATGCACCGAAAGCGGAAACCTTGGCACAATGCCCGAAATGCCCGGAATTCTTGTTTTCAGGAAGGGCCATGTCGGAATTTACGTCGGCAACAAAAAAGTGATTGAAGCCAGAGGATTCAACTACGGAGTTGTTGAAACTTCGCTCTCAAAAAGAGGCTGGACTCATTGGGGTAAATGCCCTTGGATCAAATATCCCGAAAACAGAAATTACTTCATAGCATGCGCTCATGACGAGGTTTCAATCGTTGATGCGCTTAAGAATACGGGCGAGATAAGCTCGTTCTCCTATCGCAAAAAAATTGCCGAGGCAAACGGTATTGTCGGCTACAGAGGCACGGAAAAAGAAAATGTGAAGCTCCTCTCTCTCCTGAGAACGGGTATGCTCATCAGACCGTAATATCCAAGCATTAATCACGGTCTGAAAGCATAGAATATTGCGAGGTGAGAATATGAAGAAACAAATAAAAACTTACGCAATTTCAATTGCCGCCGCCCTTGCAGTCGGAGGACTTTCCGCCCTGTTTACCGCCGGAAACATGGATATTTATTCCGAAATCGTAAAGCCGCCCCTTGCTCCGCCGTCGGTGCTTTTTCCGATAGTCTGGACACTGCTCTACATACTCATGGGAGTCAGCGCGGCAATGATTTTTCTTAAAAAAGAGGAGAATCCGACAGCCGCCCGCAATTCACTTGTTTTCTATGGAATAAGCCTGTTTCTGAACTTTTTCTGGAGCATTATTTTCTTCAATATGCAGGCGTTTTTATTCGCCTTCATCTGGATTATTCTGCTCTGGATTTCAATCCTGATGACAATTCTGAATTACAGAAAAATCAGTCCTCTCGCCGCCGCTTTGCAGATTCCGTATCTGCTCTGGGTCACCTTTGCGGCATATCTCAATCTCGCAATATTTATTCTGAACAGCTGAAAATAAAAAACGAAACCCCGGAGCAATCATAATGCTTCGGGGTTTTTGTTGTTTGAATCATTGAACGCCATCATTCTGCTGACTGCCGACACCTTTACGGGTATCCGCCATTGCATAAATGATCCTGTCGATATCTTTGATTTCAGCTTTGACTTTCATTCTTTTTGCGGTTTTGCGTACGATGAAAAACATCATAACAGCACCTATCAAAATACTTGCTGCAGCCAACAAAAAGACAGGAACTTTTTCGGACTTTTCCTCTTCTTCATAGTAATCGATATCTTCGGGATAAAGAAAATCAAAATTCTGCCCGACCTTCTCATATCCGAAAAGTTCATAAAGCTCATATTCCTCATAATATAAATCGCCGAGATCTGTTTTTGAAAAAGCAAATTCGTCCGGCATCGGATTCGGAACCGTATAATCAGTTACATGTCCGTAAAGAGACTCGGGAGTGAAATATCCCGACATCACATAATTGGAGTTTTCAAAATCAAAGTTTCGGAGCTCTTCGGCGATTTCAGAATTATGGTCAAATGAAATTGATACGAGATAATCCGTACCGCCCGGGTCGGTAACCACCGCAAGGTAAAAATCCGTTGTGCTGTTTTGGTTTTCATCTTCATCCTTATCGTCTTTGTTTCTGACCGTATACAATTCGGCATACTGATATAAGATTTCCATATCTTCAATCAGGCAGTCACTGTCAGGCACTGTGGCACTATTGACAGCGTGAGCAAAACTTATGGGTTCTTCTACCTTTTGATAATTGCTTATGAAAATTAACGAAAACCCTAAAATAAGCAAAAAAGAAGCTATGACAATATTCTCAACTCTGTTCTTGAGACTGGAGTTGCGGGCTGTAAGCTCAACTCTTTTACTTAACGCGCTAAGCCATTTTGCATTCTCCTGCGGATTATTTGTCTGCGGATTTGAGGTTTTGCTGTCTGCGGGGGTCATGAATTCATGCAAAAAAATTATGTTTTCGGCTTCGTTGATATAACCCTTTTGTCTGTAGACTTCGAGAATAGACTGAAGTTTCTCTATATTTCCTCTTCTGGATTCAAGACTTGAGATGAATCTTTCCGTCATTTTTTCTTCTATTTTCGACTGTCCCGGGAGCATATACACAACTTCCTTTCCGGCACAAGTATGCCTGATTTATTGATACCATTTATTAAAACAAAAATCAAGAGGATATTCAGAATTTTTGTTTTTTTCGAAAAATTTCGAATAAAAACGATGTCGGTAAATGATCTTATCTGCACACTTTTGCAATTCTGACAAAAAATAAAAATCTCCCGAAAGCTGCAATGCTTTCAGGGAGTAGGTTTGTTTTATTCTTCCATCTGTTTTCCGAGGAATGATGCCGCAATCTGGGCAAGCTTTGTTTCCGTCTGAGTGGGACATGAACCGTTTTCATTGAGAAGCATAACGAGTGCGCCCGAAATGTCACCGCCGCCGATAATCGGACAAACAACGGCAGCCTCCTTATCAACACCCTCAATGGGACGGATACGCTCGCTGTCAACGCAGCAGACGTAGTTTTCACGCTTTTCCATGATACTCTCAAGGCTCTGACTGATTCTGCGGTCAAGCACTTCTTTTTTTGATATGCCTGCACACGCAATAACGCTGTCACGGTCGGTAATAATAACTGCAAGACCTGTGCCGCGCGCAAGCACATCGGCATACTGCGCCGTAATCGAAGATAATTCCCCGATGGGCGAATATTTTTTGAATATAACCTCCCCGTCCGTATCCGTGTAAATCTCCAACGGGTCGCCTTCGCGGATACGCATGGTGCGGCGGATTTCCTTGGGGATAACGACCCTTCCGAGGTCGTCGATTCTTCTGACAATACCTGTGGCTTTCATTTTATATCTTTCTCCTTTTTCAGACAAATCTTGATGTTATTATTTGTGAAACGGGCAGATTTATTCTGTAAATTAGGATAAAGAAATTCATAATATCTGTTACATTTTAATT
>JAZSCO010000125.1:0-8276 GCA_045602965.1 Acutalibacteraceae bacterium
GCAGAGAAGTAAATATCGTGGAAGGCAAAAATCAGGTTGAGCGTGAATTCAAGCGCAACTTTATCCGCCTTTCCGAAACCGATTATAATGAATTTATTTCAAAAATTGCAGAAAGACAGCATTGCAAGAGTGTTGACGATTTTTATGCTGCAATAGGTTACGGCGGTATTTCTCTGATGCGTCTTATGCCGAAAATCCGTGAGGATTACAGTAAGCTCAATAAAACCGATGAACCTGTTATCACAATTACTCCGGTCAAGAAAAAGACGAAGAGCAAGGAAGGGGTTATTGTTGAAGGAATCGATAACTGCCTTATCAAATTTTCACGCTGCTGCAATCCGCTTCCCGGTGATAATATTATCGGCTTTATTACAAGAGGACACGGCGTTTCCATTCATACGAGAAACTGCTCAAACGTGCCTGAGGATTTAAGCAAGGCAGGGGAGCCCGAGCGCTGGATAACTGCTTATTGGGACAGCTCGGTGCGTGAGGATTTCAAGTGTACTCTTCAGCTTTATTGTCTTAACAGAATCGGTTTGCTTGCCGATGTTTCAAGTATGCTTGCGAATATGAGAATTATGATTAACGATATCAGCACGAGAAATATGAAAGACGGCAGAGCGATTATTATGGTAACCGTTTCCGTTAACGGCGTTGAGCATCTCAATTCTCTTGTTTCTAAGATAGAAAGAATTGACGGCGTGCTAAGTATTGAAAGAAGTGGTATATAATGAAGGCTGTTATTCAGAGAGTTAACAAGTCATCCGTCAGTGTTGACGGTGAAATAAAAGGATTCATCGGAAAAGGGTTCAATGTTCTTCTCGGAGTTATGGACGGTGATACCGAGTCGCAGGCGGAATTGCTTGCGGGAAAGGTTGCAAAGCTTCGTGTTTTCGAGGATGAAAACGGAAAAATGAATTTGAGCGTTACCGATATAAAAGGTGAAATTCTTGTTGTTTCCCAATTTACCCTCTGCGCCGATATAAAAAAAGGCAACCGTCCGTCTTTTACTGATTCAGCACCTCCTGCAGAAGCAAACAGACTTTATGAGTATTTCTGCGATAAGCTTCGTGAAAACGGTGTGTCTAAAGTTGCGACGGGTGTTTTTGCAGCCGATATGAAGGTTGAAATTGAAAACGACGGTCCCGTAACAATTGTTATGGATACCGACATATGGGATAAGAGAGGCTGATTATGAGAATAAAACAGATTCAACTTGAACATGAGATATTTGCAAATTGTTATTTGATTGTTGATGAAGCAACGGGAGAGGCTGCGATTGTTGATCCTGGTTGGTACGGCGATATAATCAAAAATATTCTTGCAAAAGAAAATGTTAATTTAAAATATGTACTTTTGACACACGGTCATTTTGACCATGTGAGCGGTGTTTACGGTCTGCAACACGAAGAAGGCGCAAAGGTTGTTATTCACGTAAATGACAAAGAGCATCTTCTTGACCCCAAAAAGAGTCTTGCGCAAGGCAATTTCCCCGAACCTCATCAGCCTGTGTGTGCAGACATCATTGTTAAAAACGGCGATATAATCAAGCTCGGTGAATCGGAAATAAAAGTTATGCATACACCCGGCCATACAAACGGAAGTGTTTGCTATATTCTTGAGGATGACAGAGCGATTTTCAGCGGTGACACTCTGTTTTGCATGACTGCGGGAAGAACGGATTTCTGGGACGGAAGCGATGAAAAAATGATAGCTTCTCTTAAGAAGCTTATCGCCCTTGAGGGTGATTACAAAGTATATCCCGGTCATAACAGAGAAACAACTCTTGAAAGAGAAAGAACGCGCAATTGGTATATCAGAAGGATGGTCAGATAAGTGATACTGAGAATTTTCGGGCATGATTTTCATTATGAATGTGAAAATCTGTGCAGGGTTTATTATCCGAACGAAAAAATTAATATAGTTTACGGCGATGACGGCGAGGATGAAAAAACCGTTATAACAAAATGCAGTCCCGTTGAGGTCGGAAATCTTATTGAGGTTGAAGCTCATATAAACGGAGTTTCAAAGTCGGAGAAAGCAGAGGTTATCGCATCGGAGGATGAACTCCGTGATAAAAGCGAACTTAAAACAGCACAGCTTATTTTTGCACTTCTTTCCGATATAACGGGATATACTCCTCCGTGGGGTGTGCTGACAGGTGTCCGCCCCTCAAAGCTTATGCTTCGTTTAACGGAGCAGATGGGTGCCGACGGTGCTAAGAAATATTTCACCCGTGATTTGCTTGTCAGTGAAGAAAAAACCGATCTCGCAATGACAGTTGCGGCAGCAGAGGAGAAGATAGTATCTCTTTCTGAAAAAAAATCTTTCAGCCTCTATGTTTCAATTCCGTTTTGTCCCACGAGGTGCAGTTATTGTTCGTTTGTCTCGCATTCAATAGCAAACGCAAATGCCAGAAAGCTTTTACCTGAGTATCTTGAAAGGCTTGCGCAAGAGATAGAAATAACGGGCGAAATTTCAAAGGAGCTTGGCTTAAAGCTTGAAAGCATCTATTTTGGCGGAGGTACTCCGGGAGTGCTTGAAGCTCCGCAGATGGACAGACTTCTCGGTTCAATCGAGAAATCTTTTGACCTTTCCGCTTTGCGTGAATATACCGTCGAAGTCGGCAGGCCCGATACCGTAACTCCCGAAAAGCTTCGCATACTGAAACTGCATAATGTTGAAAGGATAAGCATAAATCCACAGACATTCAATCAGAAAACTCTTGAGATTATCGGCAGAAACCACTCGGTTGAGCAAGCGGTGAAATCCTATCATCTTGCGAAGGTATACGGCTTTGAGAGCATAAACATGGATCTTATTGCGGGTCTGCCAGGTGAAAGCTTTGAAGATTTCTGCTCAAGCGTTGATACTGCCATATCGCTTTCGCCTGAAAATATAACCGTACATACCCTTGCGCTCAAACGCTCGTCAGAACTCAATGCTTCGGGAGCAGAGGTTTCGGGAGGCAACGAAGCCAAGAAAATGCTCGAATATGCTTCCGGAAGACTTTATGCAAGCGGATATTCACCGTACTATATGTACAGACAGAGTAAGTGCGTCGGTAATCTTGAAAATGTCGGATGGTGCAAGGTCGGCAAAGAATGTCTATATAATGTTTTTATGATGGAAGAGTGCCATACGGTGCTTGCCGTTGGTGCAGGCGGAGTGACAAAACTCTGCAATCAGGAAACAAGTAATGTTGAAAGAATTTTCAATTATAAATACCCTTATGAATATATTTCCGGTTTTGACAAAATAAGCGAACGCAAAAACGGAATAAAGAGTTTTTATTTGTCATACTAAATCTTATAGGGTGATCAATATGATTGGTATGAATATAATAAACGAAAAATTTACCTGTGACAGAATTAATTCTCTTGCCGCAGACCCGAAAAGATTCCTTGAAATCTGCTCGGAGGATTATCATGCGAGGGTGTCTGCAATTGCCGGAACTGTTTTTAACGATAAGAGTAAGAAGATAGTTATGCTGGCAGGTCCCAGTTCGTCGGGAAAAACTACAACCGCAAAGATTCTTTCAGAAAAGATTGCAGAATCGGGCGGCATGGCTTATATTGTTTCGCTCGATGATTTTTATCATCCGCATTCCGTGGGTTATCCTCTCGATGAAAACGGAAAACCCGATTATGAATGCGTGGAAGCGCTTGATATTGAGCTTCTCCATTCTTGCTTAGGCGAGCTTATCAGAAACGGAAGTGCAGAGTTTCCTGTTTTTGATTTTCGTTCAGGCGAAAGAATTAATAATGCAAAAAAGATTGACCTTTCGGAAAATGATGTTATAATCGTCGAAGGGCTTCATGCTCTCAATCCCGTTATCACCGAAACTCTTGACGGAAACAGTCTTTATAAAATTTATGTCAGCGTTTCTTCGAGAGTTTATGACGAAAACGGAGATGTGCTTCTTTCAAAGCGCGATTTGCGTTTTGTAAGGCGTATGGTGAGAGATTATGATTTTCGCTCAACTTCTGCGGAAAAAACTTTTGAAATCTGGCAGAGTGTCATGAGAGGCGAGGATAAATATCTTTTTCCTTTTGAATCCAATGCGGATATAAAGCTCAATTCATTTCATCCGTGCGAGCCTTGTGTCCTTTCGGAAAAAGCGATAAGACTTCTCGCAACGGTAAAGAGCGGTGAGCATAAAGAGAAAGCCTCTTTGATGACGGATAAATTAAGTCTTTTCAAAAATACAGATTATTCAATGCTTCCCGAAGATTCGCTTCTCCGTGAATTTACGGGATAAGAAAAGGAGTGTGAGCCGATTGGCTACAGGAAAGAAACAGTCGGTACTTAACGGTGCAATGATGCTCATGTTTGCCGTTTTGCTGGTTAAGGTTATCGGTCTTTTGTTTAAAATACCGCTGACCGATATGATCGGTGCGGCAGGCAGAGGCTATTTCAATTCCGCATACGAAATCTATACACCGATTTTTGCGATTTCAATGGCAGGTTTGCCTGTTGCAGTTGCAAGAATGGTCGCTGAAAATATTGCTCTCGGTAATTACAGAGAGCCGAGAATGATTCAGAAGGTTTCACAGCGCCTTTTCATTATTGTCGGTATAACAGGAACTCTCATCCTTCTTGCTGCGGCATATCCTTATGCACGTTTTGTTGCGAATATCCGTAGTCTTCCTGCAGTTCTTTGCGTTGCACCTTCAATTTTCTTCTGCTGTTATATGTCAACCTACAGAGGTTATTACGAAGGTCTCAGGAACATGACTCCTACCGCAATTTCTCAGGTTGTTGAAGCTCTCGGAAAGCTTGTTGTCGGACTTATTCTTGCGAAACTAGTAATGCAGACCGGTATGAATCAGTATGAAAGCGGAATGCTTGCATCAGGCAATATTTCCGCAACTGTTTTCGGTAACGAGGTAACAAGTCTTGCCGAAGCCAACAGTGTTATCACTCCATGGGCAGCTGCAGGTGCCGTTATGGGTGTTACCATCGGTTCGGTTGCCTCTGCGGTGTTCCTCACAATTTATCATAAAATCAAGGGTGACGGCATAACAAGAACTCAGCTCGTCAATTCCGAAAAATCATCTCCTTCGGATAAGCTTGCAAAGGATATGATAAAGATTGCAGTTCCTATGGTTATCAGTGCTCTTATTCTCAACATAACAAACCTTGTTGATACCGTAACCATTCAGTCAAGACTCACCACGGCAATTGAATCGGATTCTGCTGCCGTTCTTCAGATGCATTCTGCAGCAATCAACGAAGCGGTAAGACTTTCAAGAATTAATATCAGCGACTCGGAAGAGATTGTAAAATATCTCTGGGGTTCATACGGTATGGCTCTTGACTTCAGAAATCTTATCCCCAACCTGACTCTCCAGCTCGGTGTAAGCGCTCTTCCTGCACTTGCAGCTGCATGGACAGTTAAGGATAACAAGGGTACAAAATCAACGGTTGAACTTGTTTTGAGAATCTGTATGCTTATCGGACTTCCTGCAGGTTTCGGTATGGCAGCGCTTGCGACACCTCTCCTGACTCTTATTTATGGCAGAGGCTCAAGCTCCGATGCGATTTCCGTTGTTGCACCCATCATGGTTGCATACGGTATCACAACAGCTCTCATGGCTGTTTCAACTCCCATTACAAATATGCTTCAGGCAATCGGCAGAACGGATATTCCCGTAAAATCGGTTGTTGTCGGTGCAATTTGTAAAATCACCTGTAACTTTATCCTTGTCGGTAATCCTAAAATCAACGTTTACGGCGCAGTGGCGGGAACAATACTTTTCTATGTTGTTATTGTTGCCTGCAATCTCACATCGCTTCTGCGCATTTCAAAGGTAAAGGTTAATTGGTCATCTGTTATTATAAAACCTCTTATCTGTGCTGCTCTTTGCGGTGTGACCGCTTTTGCATCGCATGGTCTTCTTTCAAGAATTTTCCCTGCAGGAAATACGGAAAGCATTCTTAACATGGGTACGATTTCAACTGTTATTGCTGTCGGTCTTGCAGTCATCGTTTATGCAATTTCTCTTCTTCTTTTCAAAGGATTGGCTCGTGAAGATGTTTCTGTTTTGCCAAAAGGAGAAAAAATTGCAAAAACTCTTGAAAAATATGGACTTTTAGGTTAAAATAGGAATTGCGCATATTTGGGAGTGAGAAAAATGGTTGAATTTGAGCGCAAGGAAAGCTATAATATCAATGACCTTGTTGAGATAATGAGATTGCTTCGTGCACCCGGCGGATGTCCGTGGGATGCAGAGCAGACTCACGAAAGCATCAAGAAGAATCTTATTGAAGAAACTTACGAGGTTATTGAGGCAATCAACAAGCAGGATGATGAGCTTCTTTGTGAAGAACTCGGCGATTTGCTCATGCAGGTAATCTTTCACTCATGCATGGAAGATGAAAAAAATGTCTTTGATTTTGAAGATGTTTGTGACGGCATTTGCAAAAAGCTTATCGAACGCCATCCTCACGTTTTCGGAGAAACTCAGATTACCGGTGTTGACGATGTGCTGACCAATTGGGACAGTATCAAAAGAAAAACCAAAGGTCAGAAAACAACAACCCAGTCAATGCTAAGTGTACCAAGAGAGCTTCCTGCTTTAATGCGTGCAACAAAGCTTCAGAAAAAAGCGGCTGATGTCGGCTTTGATTGGAGTGATGTATCGGGTGCGCTTGATAAGCTTCAGGAAGAAATCGACGAACTTCGTCAGGCTGTTGAAAATAACGACAGCGAGAATATGAGCGAAGAACTCGGCGATGTTCTTTTCTCCGCGGTCAATGTGTCGAGATTTATAAAATCCGATGCAGAAGAAGCTCTGACCGCTGCAAGCGATAAATTCCTTGCAAGATTCACCGTGGTTGAGAAGCTTGCAGAAGAGCGCGGAATCGATATGAAGTCTTCGTCTCTTGAAGAGCTTGATAAGCTCTGGGACGAAGCAAAAACAGTTAATTGAATATGGATACTTTTATGTATTTCATAAAATAGAAAATCAAAAGATTGGAGTAAAAAAATGAATAAGACAGAACTCGTAAACGCAATCGCAAAGAACGAAGGCATTGAAAAGAAGTGCGCTGAAAAGGCAGTTAACGCTGTTTTCGCAGCAGTAGCAGATGCTCTTGCAGCAGGTGAAAAGGTTCAGCTTATCGGCTTCGGTACTTTCGAAGTTCGTGAACGTGCAGAAAAGACAGCTCGCAACCCCAGAACAGGCGAAACAATTACAGTTCCCGCAACAAAGGCTCCTGCTTTCAAGGCTGGCGCAGCTCTTAAGGCTAAGGTTGCAAAATAATTATACTGAAAACGGGGTTGCCTGAGGGCGACCCTTTTTCATTCAGGAGAATCAGTTATGCGTCTTGACAAATATCTTAAGGTATCAAGAATAATCAAAAGAAGAACCGTTGCAAACGATGCGTGCGATGCAAAGCATGTAACGGTGAACGGTAAGGTTGCAAGAGCTTCCTATGATGTAAAGGTCGGAGATATAATCGAAATAACCTTCGGTGCTAATACAAATAAGTTTGAAGTTCTGAGTGTTTCCGAGCATGCTACAAAAGAAACTGCCGCAACCATGTTCAGACCGCTATAAAGCATTAATTCAAAGTATAAAAAAACTTCCCTGAGCATATCATTTATTGAATGCAAAAGGGAGGTTTTTATTTATGGCAGAAGAAAAAAGAATGCAGTCGATACCACATAATCTTGTACTCGAAGACAGGAAAATGCTGACAGTATCAGGTGTTTCTGATGTTGACAGCTTTGATGAACAAACTGTGATAATTTTTACTGATATGGGTGAACTCACAGTCAGAGGAAACAATCTGCATATTAACCGTCTGAGTGTTGAGGTGGGAGAGCTTACCGTAGAAGGTAATATAGCAGCTCTTATTTATTCCGATGAAGAACCGAAAAGCGGCGGTTTTTTCAGCAGAGTATTCAGATAAATGGATTATATTCAAGGGCTTGCAGCCCAGACGGAAATATTCTTTCTGGCACTCGGTTTCGGATTTCTGCTTGGAATTATGTATGACGTTTTCCGTATTCTGCGGCTTATAATATCAAGGTCTGCAGTATTTACGGTGTTTATGGATATACTTTATTTTTTGCTGTGCGCTTTTCTTGTTTTTTGTTTTGACCTTGCGGTTGACAGCGGAAAAATAAGACTCTATGTGTTACTGGGTGATTTACTGGGTTGGTTAGTATATTATTTTTCTTTGGGAGAAGTGTCAATCAGAGTCGGAAACAGAATTATTTTGTCAGTGAAAAAGTTTTTCTCGATGTTTTTTAAGCCGTTTTCAAG
>JAZSCO010000126.1:0-3186 GCA_045602965.1 Acutalibacteraceae bacterium
ACAAATAAGAATTTGTGGAGGTAATTATGAGATTTAAAAAACAAATTTCATTGCTTCTTTGTGTTGTAATGGTATTTTTATCCGCTACACTCTCATCTTATGCTTCTGACGGAACAAACGCAGGCACACCTGCAATAATAAACACAGCGGAAGAAATCACAGGCTTAGTTATCAATTATTTTGCAAAATTGATCAACAACATCAAAGGCACAGATGAAACTGCTATACCCCCTGCAGCGGTAAATCCTCACTCGTGGATTGAATATAACGGCGAACCGATTGAGAATCCCGAACAGAGATTGAACGCAGAAACATGGGTTGCAAATGAAATTGCTTTTGAAAGCGAAAAATCATATACCAACCCGTTCAATGACGTTGATGTGGAACTTCACCTTTGGGGCAACGGCAGACTTTATAAAATCCCTGCTTTCTGGGACGGTGGTAATGTCTGGAAAGTCCGGTTCGTTTGTCCCTCCGAAGGTAATTGGCATTTCAAGACCGTCTGCACGGATGCCGAAAACACTTCGCTTGACGGCAGAACAGGTGCTGTTATCTGCACCGGATACAGCGGTGAGCACGATATTTATAAGCACGGTTTTATCACAACAAACGCAGGTGAAAAGTATTTCACTTATGACGACGGAACACCGTTTTTCTGGCTCGGTGATACTCATTGGAGCCTCGGCGACGAAACAGTTGATATGGTTGAAACAATATGCGAAAAGCGTGTTTCACAGGGTTTTACCGTGTATCAGAGTGAACCCATCGGAGCAAAGTTTGATTTTACAAACGGCATAACCGAAGAGGATATGGCAGGTCTTGCGGACTATGATGAAAAGTTCCGCATTATTGCAGAAAACGGGTTCGTTCACGCAAATGCACAGTTTTTTTTCTCCTATTTTATTGAGCCCCTGATTTCAAACAACGGCGGTTTCAACGGCAATGAGCCGTCTGATTCTGCAAAAGCTTACCTTGAAAAAGTCAGCCGTTACTGGGTCGCAAGATACGGAGCTTATCCCGTTGTCTGGACACTCGGTCAGGAAGTTGACAATGATTTCTATTGGAGCGAAACAAACCATCCCGAATGGGGATTGGATAACAACCCTTACAAGCTTGTTGCGGAGTATTTAGCAAAACACGATGCATATGACCATCCGCTTTCTGCTCATATGGAAAACGTCGGTTCAACGTCGGTTTACGGCAACGGTGAGGGAGCAACGGATAATTGCAAGGTTTATTTCAAAGATGCAATGCCGTCCTGTTTCAGAGATATAAAAGCACACAATTTCTATGCCGTTCAATGGCACACCGACAAAACAGAGCAAAGCGATTTCCGAATTGAAAAAGACTGCTGGTATAACTCACAAGGCAAACCCGCAATCAATTATGAAGGCCAGTATTGCTATCTCTGGACAAAGAACTTCGGTTCAAGAATGCAGGGCTGGACAGCGTATCTTAACGGCATGTACGGCTACGGTTGGGGCGGTCACGATACCTGGAGCTACCTCAATGTTTATGATGAAGAAAACGACAGCTCCGACGGCGTTGACACAATAACGAGCGAAGAAAAAATCAATGCAACCTGGCAGGATGCGCTCGAATACGAGAGCTCATATCAGGTCGGATATATGCGAGATTTCCTTGAAAACACAGAATGGTATAATCTTATTCCCAGATTTGACAACAAGGCATATTTCGTTCCCGCAAACAATGTTTATTATGTTTATGCAGGCAACGAAGATAACACCGAAATCGTTATTTATTTCTATTCGTTCACCGATGAAACCGTTGCGCAGAATGTAAACACCAAGTTTTACGGCGGAATAAAAACGGGTACAATCGGAAGCCTCGTTCCGAACGGAAGATATACCTATCAATGGTTCAACCCCATCAGCGGTGAATTTTCCGAAGAATATGAATTTACCGCTACAAGATTCGGCACATATTATATCGGCGACAGACCGCAGGCAACCGATATGGCTCTGCGCATAAGAGCTGCCGATAAATTCTGAACGAGTAATCGTATCTGCTAAATTCCAATTTGTCAAAAAGTTCGGAAAATAAGAATTTGCGGAGGTTCCAATGGAAATATTAAAATTTGATTTGAATAGCTCGGGCAACAAATTTAAAATTCTTAATGCGACTAACGGCGGACCTTGGCACAGAAGGCACGCAAATGACCAATTCCGCAGTAATTTTACGGATTATAAGTCAGCGCGGATTCCATATAGCAGGAATCACGATTCTGCTGTTTGCGGCATTTACGGCGGTCCGTACAGCCATGATATTACATGCATTTTTCCTGATTTCGATGCCGACCCTTATGACCCTGCATCCTATGATTTTGCGTGTACGGATGAAAGCATTTTAGTTTGTCTTGATGCAGGCACCGAAACATTTTTCAGATTAGGCCAGACAATTGAGCATCAGATAAAAAAGCATGGCACTGTTCCGCCTGAGGATTTCAAAAAGTGGGCCGTTATCTGTGAACATATTATCCGACATTATAATGAGGGTTGGGCAGATGGCTACAAACTCAATATTAAATACTGGGAAATCTGGAATGAAGCTGATCTTGACCCTGACGATTCATTGAACAAGCGCACCTGGGGCGGAACAAAAGCAGAATTTTTTGATTTGTTCGAAATTACCGCAAAGCATCTTAAAGAATGTTTTCCTGATTTGAAAACAGGCGGTCCTGCACTTGCACATAACGAAGAATGGGCAGAGGATTTTCTTCAGGAAATGCAAAAAAGAAACGTACCGCTTGATTTCTTTTCCTGGCATATTTATTGCACAGAGCCTGTGCATATGGCTCAAAAAGCAGAAAGAATAAAAACACTCTTAAACAAATACGGTTATGAAAATTCAGAAAGCATACTCAACGAATGGAACTATGTAAAAGGATGGGAAGAAGAGTTTGTTTACACTCTTAAAGCAATCCACGGCATCAAGGGCGCATCATTCACATTGGCTTGTATGTGCACTTCTCAGCATTCTCCCATTGATATGCTTATGTATTATGACACCCGTCCCTCGGTTTTTAACGGTGTTTTTGATTTTTACACTTATGAAAAGTTAAAGGGATACTATGCTTTTTATTGGTACGGTTCCCTTTATGATTGCGAAAAAGAAATCCCTTCCCAAAATGAGATTGAAAACATCTATTCTCTTTGCGGTGCGGAT
>JAZSCO010000127.1:0-7331 GCA_045602965.1 Acutalibacteraceae bacterium
ATCAGCCAACGAGCCAGTAATTGAGATTAATTTACCCCATGAATCATAGGTGTATTCTACTACTACATTGCCGTTGGAATCATAAATGCCTATAATATCTCCCTGAATATTGGTGAGATAGAAATAGCTTGTACCGTTATAGGTAAAACCGTAGGGTGTTCCGTTTGCTGTATATGCAAAGTTTATAACTTCATTTCCCGTTTTCTGCGATACGAGAGTATCTCCCACATAGAAATATTCCGTATCAACTCCGTTAACGGTTTTCTTTGTTCTTATGCCGTTGAAATCGTATTTGAAAGACATGGTCAATTCGGAAATTGAGGCTGTTGCAAGCTGTCTTGCTTTTGCCCATGTGAATGTGTAGCCTCTGTATGACACGGCATTTCCGTAGGTATCATAATGTATGGTTTCATTGCCGTATTTTGTGACCGCATCGGGTGACTGACCTGCGTTATACTCATAGGGAATGGTATTAACCGCTGTTCCGAGTTCACCGAAAGACAAAGCATACTCAACCTTTGAAAGAATGTTTCCAAATCTATCATAGTTATAAACAACGGTTTTGTCAATATCCGAGTTATCCTCGCGGACAAGTCTGTTCAAGCCGTCATAATGATATCTGATTTTAAGAACGCTGTTCTCATAAACATTCTTTATATTGCCGTTGGCATCATAATCATAGCTCAATGACGGCACAAGCGACCAGATTCCGCTTTCGGTTGTTTTGGAATAGCTTACGGAATGAACTCTGCCCGTCTGATTTGTTCCGTTGACTTTATAGGCATAATTTTGGCTGACAACGGAATTTTCAGCATGTTCATTTGAAATTTTATCGGTTCTGCCGAGCGTATCATAGGTATAGCTCTGCGACGGACTGCCCGACATTGAATGAATATTCGTTCCCGATACTCTACCGTAAGTGTCATAGATATATTCCGTATCAAGAAGCACCGAGTTGTTTTGACGAACTTTAAAACTGCCCGGCTGATTTTGGCTGTTGTAACCGTAAGAAATCTTTTTGCCGTTATCCGAAGAAACATCCGTCAGTCTGCCCGCAAGGTCATAGGTATAATTCCATTCGGTGTTGTTTTCATGGTCGGTTATTCTGCCGAGAACACCTTTTGTGCTGTAATCATATTCATAGGCAAGAGTTCCGTCATAGCTTTCGCTCTTAAGTCTGCCGTCATCGTCATAGGTGAAATCGGCGTAGCCCTCCGTACCGTAAAGCTGCTGCGTGATATTGCTTTCCTCATCATATGTATTAATCAGGAAAGACGGACAACATGATGTATCTGCATAATCCATTCTGCCGAAATTATCATACGACATATAATATGATATCTCGTCATTGGATATCAAAGTAAGCTGATTTGAGGAATCATATACAAATTCCGTTGACGGGTTTTCAAGTGCCACAGAGGGATTGGATACTGATAAAAGCAAATCGTTATCGGGGTCATATTCATATTCCGTTACATTGCCGTTGGGGTCGGTTATTTTGGTCACAAGACCTTTTTCTGTATCATAATCATATTGTGTCACCGCACCCGAAGCATCGGTAATTTTCTTTATATAACTATAGTTATCATAATATTCGTATGAAGTTGTTGAAGTGCTTGCACCCGTGGCATCGGAAACGGTTACAGCAAGGGGCAGACCTTTGTTTCCGCTTTCAGGATAGGTATATGAAACTTCAACTCCGTCAATACCTGTGGATGAAAGAAGATTGTGGTTTGCATCATAGGCATATGATGCCGATTCAGTTATAACACCGTTTGCCTTAACGGTTGCCTGAGTTAAATCTGCACCTGTGTAGCTGTAATTAACTTCATTTCCGTTATCATCTCTTGCAGATACCGTTCTTCCGTTGCTGTCATATTCATAATATGTTCCGAAGTTGTCACGGTAGACAAATGCGTTATCGAAAATCGCCGTGTTGATTTCATAATTATAACACATTTCAAAATCAACTTCATCATAATCCTGCGGCGCAACAACGGATGCCATAACGGTTTGCATGGTATCAAAAGCATCCTCATTGAATTTAACATAGTCTTTCAAAAGTAATTCATTATCATTATAAATATAAATCCTTACTCCAAAAAATCTGCCTGCATCGCCGTTGTTATTTCCCGAAGAAGAGCACAGCGCCTGCGCACTTGCACCGTAAACCAAAACATCGCCTGCTTTACCGTTTATATAGAAGTTTTGGCTTAGGATTCTTTCCTCATTTGGGTTTGAGTTGAAATATGCCGCCACGCTTCCGTCGGCAGGATTGGTAGTTTCAACAATTATGGGACTGAGGATTCCTGACCAACTATAAAAAGGTGAACTGCCGTGTATACCTTCAAAGGAAGAGTTGCTCAAAAGATTAAGATTGCCTGCAGTGTCATCCTCAATATAATACGGGGCTTCAAAATAAACAATGCCGTTTCCGTCAAATAAGCCGTAAGAAACTATGCAATTATATGCATTTTCGGGAATAGTCATGGTTGTCCAGAGCATTTCCCATTCGTTGTTGGTTGTTGTGATTTCTTCACTTCTGACCGCCTGAAGCAGATTATCGTCCTTATCAAAAGCCTCAACCTTCATATATACAGAGCCTGCTGTAAGAGTATTTTCTATATTGACATAAACAGAAAAAGAGAAGGTTTTGAAATCGTCCGCAAGAATATGACGATAAAGATAAGAGGAATTGGGTTCTGCGGTTTCCTTTATTCCGAGTTTTGTGGCTTTGATTTGATTGTAAACTATTTCACTTTGAGATTCATAATAGTCGTTTCTATTGTCGGTTGTAACATAATAATATGCGGTGTGAGAATGAGAACCTACATTTTCTTTTGGCGCAAAACTGTTTGAAACAAAAGATGCCTTATTGAAGCTGTTGTTTGAACCGCTCGGATTTATCCCGACATATTCACTTACTGCAACAGTTTCACCGTTTCTTATGCAGTTGATTGCTCTTCCGAAGTTATCAAATGCAAGAACGACCTCGTCCCCTTTGGTATTGGAGATAACGGTATCACTTGTTCTGTATTCAAAGCTGATTGTATCGTAGTGTGATGAGTTTCTTCCGTAAGTGGAAAAAGATGTTACTTTATGAAATACAGCACCTGGACAATTGATTTTTTTATAATTAATTGTTGCCTGCATGCCGTCAAAAGAAACAATCTTGCTCAACTGCCCTTCAGCATTGTATTCATAAGAGGTTTTCGTTGTATCAGGATATGTAATATCTTCAAGATAACCGTCTGATGTATAAGAGTAATATGTTTTTCTTCCCGCAGCATCAGAAATATAGTTAAGTGTATTGTTGCTGTTATAGGAAAAATTAACCGATATTCCGCCGCCATCGGTAACCTTTGTAATTCTTTTGTTTTCGTATGTTACCGTATTTGTATTGCCGTTATTATCGGTTGTTTTTATTAAATAACCGTCCGAGTTAAATTCTTTCGTGCTTCCGTCTGTAAAACCAATTATATAGCCTGTGCTGTTTGAAGTCAAGCGGATATCGGAACAGAACTCATAGTAACAACCGGTCGAATCCTGTTTGAAGAAGTGAACCGTGCCGTCACCGTCTATATATTTGTACGGATAACCTGCAAGCTGTGACGAATTAACAGCTTCAATTTTTTCTATAACATTAAGTTTAAATCCCTTGCCAAACTTCATATTGTCAAAAACACCGGAACTGTATCTGTCATCGGTTGAATAAATATGTGAAACACCAACAGGAGCAATCAAACCGTTTGTTGAGGCATCCGAATGAACATAGGTCAATGCACCGTTGTAAGTGTTGGTATATGCCGAGCCTGATTTGCCGAGAGAAAAACCTTCGTAAGTCCAGTAATCCTCAACACCCGCATTATTAACATAACTGACCATTACAGCCGGCTTTACATCACCAAATAATTCGGCGATGTTTCTTGAAGCATAAAACGAAGTTTTCTCTTCAACAGATTCATCCGATGAAGCAAGCATCAAGCCGTAATTTTCTCCGTTTTCATACCAATCTTTAACTATTTTTGTGATATTAAGATTATACTCCGCACTCATTCCGTTCTTATAGTTTGTATAATCAACTACATTAGCATTTGCTAAATTTTGAATCGGCTGGTTATTCCAAGTTATCGAATCAGCATTCCATTCCGAATTGCATTGGTAAACATTAAGATAGAGGTCTGTGTCGGAAATATTCCTTGCCCAGTTTTGTGTAAGGATAAGTTCCGCATCGGTTACTATACTGCAATCGGGAAGTTCGGGAAGATTGTATTTGATATATGTACGGTAAACATTATTTCCGTTTCTTCCAACCTCCAACTGATAATCCCAACTGTTCCATAAATTGCTGTTGGGATAGTTTTGATTGACATGAACATTCTCAATATCACCTCTATTAATTTCAAGAATAATAGTAGGATCAATTACAACAGGGAATTTTCTAAAAATACTGTTAATCCAGCTTTCGTCAGCTTCAACTACAAGAGTGTAGTCGCTATTATTCTGAATGAGCTCCATTGTTACAGCATCAGACGTGTCGTTGTCGGCATCAAACATATAGGGAGGTAATATTGCCATTATAGGTTCCGATGATTGAACAGTTTCATAAATATAAATTCCACCGTCTTCGCCTTTTGCCGGAATATAATTTCCGAAATCAATTGAAAACTCATACCTGTAGTTATCTGATTTCTCAGGTATAACGATACTTTCTTTAATTATAGATGAAGACACCTCATATTCAAGAGAAGCATTATTGAAAACATTTTCATATGTAATAGCACTTTTTTGAGTATCAACAGCAATCTTCATATTGTTTTCTTCAATGTTTAGACTTGTTTCTTCTGATTGCAAACTTGATATCGATGTTGATACCAATTCCTCAGGACTTAAAACAGTCGCATTCGATGTTGCGATAGAGATATCTTTTTTTACACCAAAAGTTATTATATTGTCACCGTTAGTAATGCTGATTTTTCCTCCGTTAATATTTTCAGGAAAAGTAATTGGAGTAGATGTTTTGGTAACAGTATATTTTGCATTGTTTATTGATGTGGTTTTTGCAGTATTGTTATTAGCGACTAATGTATTATCGATTTCTTTCCACTCACCATTTTCTTGATAATGAACCGGAGTATTGTATACTGTTGCAACAAAGGAACCGTCTTCACATCGAAAATGTTTTGTATATTTGTCACGAAGGGATACAACTTCTCCTATAATTTCCGGAGAATTTGGTGTCAGACTTTCAATTGAAGATTGTTCAATGACTGCTGCGTTATTTACTGCTGTTGAAATCGTTGATAACGGTAAAATCTGCACTATGAATACAATAGCTAAAGAAAAGGCAACTATTTTTAATATCATTCTGATTTTTCGCATTTTCAACATCCTTTCTGCATGTTAATGTTGTGTTTTGGCATATGAATTGTTAATAGTTACACATTTATTCATCACCCTTTCAAAAACTTTTCATATATATATGACAAAAATCTCAAAATGTCACAAAAGATTTTATAAACCACTAAGTGTTTCTACCATTTGCACAAAAAGAGACTTCGTAAATTAGTAATAACATCAAAAATTTCCAAACAAAAAAATATATAATTATCGATCAGATTCAAATTTTTACGTTATCCACTTAATTTTTTAAAACGTTGAGTATTTTTTGACAAACTTGTATCTTATAAATCCGTATATACAAAAAGAACGAAAAGCAAGAATCAATGCTTTTCGTTCTTTTGCTTATTTTTCTTTTTTGTAGGTTTCTTCTTCGGTCTGTAATACTTTAAAATCAACCAATCCATTTTCTTCATTGCCTCAACGGAAAGGTTAAGTTTTTCTGCATAGGATTTAAGAAGGTCGATATCTATTTTGTTACTGTCACGGTATTTCTTTGAAAGCTCACGCAATCGGCGGTAACTGATGCGGTGGTGATTTTTGAAGTGGTCGCAAATCGTGCGTTCAAGGTCATAGCAGGGCAGTCCGTCTTTTGAGGTAGTCTTTCCGATTTCAAAATGTTCGGGTTTGACATAGTAAATCTGCAAATCAATATCTTTTATAAATCTGCTGTTTGAGTGGACAATACCTCTCGGAACAGCAATTTCGTGTTTATACGGTTTTCTTTTTCGGAAACCGTGAATATATAAAGCTTCACTCATACAGAACACACCTTGAGGAACAGCGGTAAGAATAACATCTCTCTTGTCGCTTATCTTCAAGGTTTTTATTTTATACAACCCGTGTTTGATTCTGACAATATCGCCGTTTTGACAAAGCTGATTGATACAGTATCCGCTTATTCCTGCCGATTTAAGTTCCGCCGTTGTTGCAAACCCGTTGGGAAAGTTTTGTTCCGTAAGTTTATCCTGATGATTCATAGTGCACCTTCTTTTGAGTTGATTGTATCATAAAAAGGTGCTTCAATCAAGATTTTAGGTAAAATTCTGTAGATTGTTACGTTTAATAATTTTCAATTATAAAGATTAATAAATCCTTTAGTATCAGCAACTTTTTTAACATCTGATTTTTTGCAAATTATCACATAACGTAATCTTACATACTTTCACTGTAGAACGTCAATAGGAGAAGCTGATTAGTCGGAAAGATATTTTGACTAATCGGTCGTGTATGCTCCGATATACGAAAAAAGCAAGCATTTAAACCGCAGCGGATACATCAACAGGTGAACGGAGATAAATTTGTTGATGTTATGCTGCAGACATTTTTGAAAGGATGATGCCCGAAAAGCAAAATCGCAGCCCCTTGTCATCAGCAGAATTTTTTAAAGCTGATGAAGTGTGATGCGGCGTTTGTTTGTTGCCGGAAAGTTGCAGTTAATGAACAAAAGCAATAAACAACGCAGCGTCACAACAGACCGGTTTTATCGGTCTGTTTCGTTAGGGGTTATCACGAAAATATCGTGATTTTTACGTGATAACCACCTAACAAGAATTTTTTGAGCGAAAAGAGAAAGAATTTCTTGCTCAGAAGCTTTGGTGTGAACAGGACGGCGACCTGTTCAACCGGCCTTTTCTCGGCGACAGAAAGTTTTTTCTGTATGGAAATCGAGACATCGCCATTGATTTAACAAACGGGTTGGCAGAAACACCAACAGAAAAAAGTTTCAATATAAATGAAAGGACTGATTAATGCAAATAAGCAAAACAAAGTCAGAGGCAAAAGCATCTCAAGACAACTGCGTGATGAAACAGAACCATTTTTATCGACCAAAAGCTTTGGTACTCAGAAAAACTATCGCAAATGGCTTGATGCATATATCAAGTATTGCCGTGAACATCACAACTGCAAAACACACGACGAATGTTTTA
>JAZSCO010000128.1:0-10239 GCA_045602965.1 Acutalibacteraceae bacterium
CCGAAATAAAAACTTCTCGGTTATTTCCAATAACTGTTGGGCGGGGAGACTGTATCAGTATCTTGATATGCCTTATCTTTCGCCGACTGCAGGACTCTATTTCTTTGCACCGGATTATATAAAATTTGTCTCCGACCTTAAAAGATATCTTGAAACACCGCTTGAATTTATAGAAGCGAAGGATTCGAAGTATTACAGTGAACTGAAAAAGCGCAATCAGACCGATAAACCAATAGGGATTATCGATGATGTTGAGATAGTTTTTCTTCACTATAAAACGAGAGAAGAAGCGAAAGAAAAGTGGGACAGACGCAAAGCCAGAGTTAATTATGATAACATTATTCTTAAGTTTTCACGAATGAATTTATGCTCCGATGTTGAAATTGAGCAGTTTTGCAATTTGCCTTTTAAGAATAAGTTTGTTTTCAATACCAGAAAGGATGTCAGATATCCGTGTGAGATGTTCTGGAAGGGTGAGATTGAAAACGGTGAAATCGTTTTGGATACAAAACCTTTTCCCGGACCGATTAACCTTATCAGGCTGTTGAACGGATTCAAGTAATCCGAAAAGACAACAAGAAGAAAAGTGAGGATTATCATGTCACAACAAAAATGGACAACCGTAGTAAAAGCCAACGACAAAATGCTTGATATGGATTTGAAGGGTCTCAAAAACTGTAAAGACCTTATATTCCTTTTTGTAAGAAGAACGTTCGTTGCTAAGTATAAACAAACGATTCTCGGTCCTGCCTGGGCGATTATTCAGCCGTTTTTTACAACGGTGGTTTATTCTGTGTTCTTCGGTAATGTTGCCGGACTCGGTGCGGCAGGAGTTCCGAATTTTATATTTTATCTTTCGGGAACAATTGTCTGGACGTTGTTTTCAAGTTGTCTTAGCGAAACCTCTCATACCTTCACAGGCAACTCCGCAATTCTCGGTAAGGTTTATTTCCCGCGACTTGTTATGCCCATTTCAACGGCAGTTTCGCAGTTTATCGGTTTCTTCATTCAGTTTGCATTTATGATTGGATTCCTTATTTTCTATGTTGTTACCGATGCAGGTGTCAAGCCGAATATATTTATTCTCATGACCCCGCTTATTCTTATTCAGCTTGCAATTCTCGGCATGGGCTTCGGCATGATGATTTCATCGCTTACAACAAAATACCGCGACCTCAATATGGTTGTCGGTTTCGGTGTAAGCCTCTGGTCATATTGTTCACCTGTTGCTTACGATATGTTCAGCCGTTCACAGCTTATGCCCGGCAGTGTGTTTTATAATCTTTATATGCTTAATCCCGTAACTCCTGCGTTGAATATGTTCAGATTCGCATATATCGGAACGGGAGAAATCGACTGGTTTTTCTATGGAATAAGCTGGATAACGACCGTTGTCGTTGCATTCCTCGGTGCAATAATGTTCAGCAAATCCGAGAAAACATTTATGGATACTGTGTGAGGTGCGATATGGAAGAATTAGCAGTAAGAGTTGAACACGTTTCCAAGGAATACCGTCTTGGTGCAATCGGCGGAGCAACCCTCAGGGGTGAAATTCAGTCGACACTTGCCAGACTGTTTCACAAGGAAGATCCTAATCTTAAAATTGGCGAAAAAGCACATGGTAAAAATGAGCGTTTCCTTGCGCTCAATGACTTGTCATTTGATATAAAAAAAGGTGAGACTGTCGGAATCATCGGCAGAAACGGTGCCGGAAAATCAACCATTCTCAAACTTATATGCCGTGTTACTGCACCCACAAAAGGCAATATTTATCTCAACGGCAGAATAACAAGTATGCTCGAAGTCGGAACAGGTTTCCATCCTGAACTGACCGGCAGAGAAAATGTTTTCCTTAACGGTGCGATTCTCGGTATGAGCAAGGCTGAGATTCAGAAGAAATTTGATGAAATTGTTGAATTTTCCGAAGTCGGTCAGTTTATTGATACGCCTGTAAAACGTTATTCAAGCGGTATGAAGGTGAAGCTTGCATTTTCTGTGGCTTCACATCTTGACAGTGAGATTCTTATTATGGATGAAGTTCTTGCTGTTGGCGACGTCAGTTTTCAGAACAAATGCATAAACCGAATGAAAAAGGTTTCCGAGGAAGAAGGAAGAACCGTTCTCTATGTCAGTCATAACATGGCAACGGTAAAAAGTCTTTGCAATCGATGCATTGTTCTTTCTCACGGTCAGCTTGCTTTTGAAGGTTCAACGGAAGAGGCAATCGCTGTTTATATGCAAAACGAAAAACTTGATAATACAGTATTCTTTGATGTTTCGGGTGAAAAACGTCATCCGAAATGCAATAAACGCCACCTTATGCAGAATCTTCATCTTTTCGATTCAAAGGCAAATGTTTTTGAATACGGCGTTAAATTCCCGTTCAGAATCACATGGAGAAGCGAAAATGACAGTGAAAAGCTTCGCATGAAGATGGTTATTAACGGAATTGACGCTACTCCCGTCGGAGTTATTCTTGGCGGAGAGCTTACCCACGCTAAGGGCGAAAACAGCGCTGATTTTGAGTTTGACACTTCATTCCTTGTGCCCGGAAAATATACCGTTGATGTTATTCTCTATGATGAGGACGAATCCGGCAGTGTTATGTTTTATGACCGATGCACCGCGCTTCGTTTTACGGTTGAACACGGAGAAAAATCAATTAATCTCAAGCATTGGTTCAAGGATTGGGGCAATGCGGTTTTACCCTGCATTCAGAAAATATAAGGTGAATATATGAATAAGAAAAAAAGAGGGACGACGATTATTGCGCTGCTGATTGTTTCGGTATTATGCATCTGCGGAATAACAGTTGTAGCGAATCATTATTTCGGAAAACCCGAGAGAGCCGACGAAAGTGAAACTGTTTTGGCTGAAGATGAATTATCATATTTATCTGAAACAGAATCTTCTCTTGAGGAAATTGTCCTTGACAGCACCGAAACTGAAAGCGATGAGGCTTTGGTGAATATTCTGCTTGTCGGACAGGACAGAAGAGAGGGGGAAGACCGTCAGAGGTCTGACTCCATGATTCTTCTTTCGATGAATCCCGAAACAAATGAACTTTCAATGATATCTTTTCTTCGTGATCTTTATGTTCAGATTCCGGGTTACACTGATAACAGATTGAATGCGGCTTATGCTTTTGGCGGATTCTCTCTGCTTAAAGATACATTGTATACAAATTTCGGAATAACCGTTGACGGTTGCATTGAAGTCGATTTTAACGGTTTTAAGGATATAATCGATTTTGTTGGCGGAGTCGATGTTGAACTTACGGAAGCTGAGGCGGAAATTGTTGGTGACGGTGCAGTGGCAGGTCTTAATCATCTTGACGGTGAACACGCCCTTATTTATGTAAGAATAAGAAAGCTTGACAGTGATTTCGGCAGAACTGAACGTCAGAGAAAAGTTCTCAATGCTGTTTTTTCAAAGCTTAAAGGAACCGAAATGGTCGAACTTCTCGGTCTTGTCAATGATTGTCTTCCGATTATATCGACAGATATGTCAGACGAAGAGATAACTTCCGTTGCGATTCAGTATGCACCTGCATTGGCAAACCTTGAGATTTCAATGTATCATGTGCCTGAAAACGGTTTTTATAAAAACGCAACGGTCAGGGGAATGGATGTTCTGATTCCCGATCTTGCAAAAATCAAAAAAGCAATATTTGAGGAATACTATACTCTTTAATTATACCAGTTTCAAAAGGAGCAATTTTTATGAGCATGTTTTTCGAAAGAAAGCTTCCGATTCCTAAGGAAGTAAAGGAGTTATATCCTCTTTCTGCGGATCTTGAAAAGATTGTTGGTGCAAGAGCTGCAGAAATAAAAGATATTTTTACCGGCAAAAGCGATAAACTGGTTCTTGTTATCGGGCCTTGTTCAGCAGATAATGAAGACAGTGTTATTGACTATATTTCCCGACTTCGTACCGTTCAGGAAAAGGTTGAGGATAAAATCTTTATAATTCCGAGAATATATACCAACAAGCCCAGAACAACAGGCGACGGATACAAGGGAATGCTTCATCAGCCGGATCCAAATGCAAAACCTGATATGTATAAGGGTATAGTTGCTATTCGTGAACTTCATATGAGAGCGCTCAGAGAAACAGGTTTTTCCTGTGCTGATGAGATGCTTTATCCCGAAAACTACAGATATCTGAGTGATATTCTCGCTTATGTTGCGATTGGTGCACGCTCTGTTGAAAACCAGCAGCACCGACTGACTGCGAGCGGACTTGATATTCCCGTAGGCATGAAAAACCCCACAAGCGGTGACATTTCCGTTATGATGAATTCCATTACTGCCGCACAGCATAAGCATACCTTTATTTACAGAGGCTGGGAAGTTCATTCGGACGGAAATCCCTGTGCTCACGCAATCCTCAGAGGTTACGTTAATAAGCACGGTCAGTCGCTTCCGAACTATCATTATGAGGATCTTGTTCACCTTGCAGAGGTATATGCAAAGAGCAACCTTGAAAATCCGGGTGTTATTGTTGATACAAACCATGCAAACTCAGGCAAGAAATATCTTGAACAGATAAGAATCACCAAGGAAGTGCTTCACAGTTGCCGTCACGATTCTGATATCAAAAAGCTTGTTAAAGGTTTCATGATTGAAAGCTATATTGAAGACGGTGCACAGAAAATCGGTGAATGCGTTTACGGAAAATCAATCACTGATCCCTGTCTCGGATGGGATAAAACCGAAAGACTGGTTTACGATATCGCTGACCTTATTTAATTATTGCTTGCAATAATAAATCTGATAATATATACTTATCATTATATAATTTGTAATAAAAGGAATGTTTTAATGCAATTCGTCGTAATGGACCTCGAATGGAATAATACATATGCCAAAAAGGCAAACGGATATATCAACGAAATCATCGAAATCGGAGCAGTTAAGCTTGATGAAGATATCGAAACCGTTGATACATTTTCCTGCATCATCCGTTCTCAGATAGGAAAGAAGCTTCGCGGCAGCGTCAAGAAACTTACGCATCTGACAAACGATGATATCAGTGCTGGTATGCCTTTCACAAAAACATTTTCGCTCTTCAGAAAATGGATTGGCAATGAGGAAACGGTTATATTTACCTGGGGCGACGGAGATATCCGGGTGCTTCTTGATAATTTCAAATATCTTAACGGCATAAAGGTTGTTCCTTTTCTTAAAACATATTGCGATTTGCAGAAGTGTTTCCAGAAATACAGCAACGCAAACAAAGGTCAACAGACAGGTCTTCTTGCTGCTGCCGAAATGCTCGGAATCGACCCGGAGATGTATATTCATCACCGTGCGTTGGGCGACAGTATGCTTACCGCAGAAATCCTTAAAAAGATTTATAATACGGGTTTTGTTGAGCCTGAATATATTGATTGCAGCGAGGAATTCTATTCCCGTCTGCTTTATAAAGCGAAAGTAATAAGAAACATTGATAATCCTTTGGTTGATAAAAAGAAACTCTGTCACAGTTGTGAGAATTGCGGAATGGCTTGCGAACAGTTAACGAAATGGAAGTTCCACTGTCAATTTTTCAGAGCAAATTTTTATTGCAGTGATTGTGACCTTACTTATTCGGTCGGAATACGCTTTAAAAAGCTGTATGACGAAGTTGAATTCAGAAAAATAGTTTCGGTAAAAGAACCCGAACAGAAAATTGAAACCGAGGAGAATGAAACATGAAAATTCTCGTAACAGGCGGCGCAGGTTTTATCGGCTGCAATTTTATTTATTATATGCTAGGCAAATATGACGATTGCGAAATCGTATGCCTTGATGCTTTGACTTATGCGGGCAATCTCAGAAGTCTTGACGGCGTTAAGGATAATAAAAACTTTAAATTTGTCAAAGGAAGCATTTCCGATAAAGAGTTTGTTGACAAGCTTTTTGCTGAGGAAAGATTTGATGTTGTTGTCAATTTTGCAGCTGAAAGCCATGTTGACAGATCCATCGAAAATCCGTTTATCTTTCTTGAAACAAATGTTATGGGTACAGCTTGCCTTCTCGAAGCAAGCAAAAAATACGGTGTGAAGAGATATCATCAGGTTTCAACCGATGAGGTTTACGGTGATTTGCCTCTTGACAGACCCGACTTGTTTTTTACCGAGGACTTGCCGCTTACAACTTCAAGCCCTTATTCCGCATCGAAAGCTTCTGCAGATTTGCTTACTCTCGCATTTCACAGGACATACGGTTTGCCCGTTACCATTTCGCGTTGCTCCAATAACTACGGACCTTATCAATTCCCTGAAAAGCTTATTCCTCTTATGATAGTCAGAGCCCGTGAAAACGAAGCTCTTCCCGTTTACGGCGAAGGACTTAATGTGCGTGACTGGCTTTATGTTGATGACCATTGTAAGGCGATTGATATGATAATCAGAAACGGCAGGGTAGGCGAGGTCTATAACGTCGGCGGTCACAACGAAAGACAGAATATTCAGGTTGTCAAAACCATTCTTGCTCAGCTTGATAAACCCGAAACTCTGATAACTTATGTAAAGGACAGAGCGGGTCACGACCTTCGTTATGCAATTGACCCGACGAAAATTTCAGATGAACTTGGTTGGACTCCCGAAACAGACTTTGACAGCGGCATGAAAAAAACCATTCAGTGGTATCTTGATAACACCGAATGGATTGATGAAATAAAAAGCGGAGAATACGCTGAATACAGTAAAAGAGTATACGGATAAGAATAAACGGTTTGCATTGGTTAATCCGATGCAAACCGTTATTTTGTTATTATTTTGAAAGTCCGTACCAATAAGCCATGATGAATATCGGACGGAAAATAATACCGATGATTTTTTCAGCCGGCGAAAGAGTACAATTGAAGGTGATTGTGCTTTCCGCAACCGAACCGTCGGTGTTGACGAGTCTTGCGTGAACATTCGCAGAGCCTTCGCCGATGCACCTGACCGTTCCGTCTTTTGAAACAAGAATAACACTCATGTTGTCTGAATAAAATTCGATTTTGTCGTACGGTATTCCATCTGTATCAGTTTCGAATGAAATTTTAGTTGTTTTGAAAATGCCGAGCTCGGTATCGAGAGCGGAAAGGACGATATTTTTTATTTTTTTTGTTTTCAACTTAGAAATAGCGTCGAGAATTGCTTGAGTCTGAGCGTCAACAAAATCTTGCTCGCATGAATATCTTCCGCTGACATCAACGTTCAGTGCCGAATCGAGAATAAAAATGTTTTCGTACTTCTTCCGGTCGATTGCTTCGGCTTGCTTAACAGCGTTGTTATATGCACTATAGTCTGCAGGTGTTGTGTCCTTTGTAATTATATCGGTGGTGATTTCGGATACTTTACCCATATCTGTCTGGGTTATGATACAGTAATAATACGGAGCTTTGTCCTTTTCGGTGAAGGTATAGGAATTTGTTGTTGCATCCTTGATGGGAGAGCCGCCGACAGTTGATTTAACTGTGTTGCTGTACCATTGATATGCGAGGTCGAAACCGACTGCGCTGATGTAAACAGTTTCACTGTTTTCAGTAATATATTCGGGGATTTTATTATAAACGAGCGGAATAGCTATAAATTTGTATCCTTTATGGTTTGCGTAGCGTTCAACAAAGGTGTCGGGTGTACCGTAAATAATAAGATTTGTTGCACTGTCAGTTGATTCAATGAAGCTGTTTGAGAGAAGAATACCGCTGTTATCGGGCATATCGTCGGTTGTTTTAAGATTTCTTGCATCAATGAATTCGATTTCACCGTTTCCGAATGCTCGTTTACCTATGCTGTTAATTCCTGAAATATCAAGGAAGAAAACATCTTTACATTCATTGAACGTGCCAACGGCAAGTTCTTTTACGGAATTAAGATAAATGTTTTTGATGTTCTTTGAATGATAGAACATATTGCTTACAGTCTTTTCCAGTTTCGGTGCTCTGAAAGATTCAAGGCTTGCAGGAAAAGCGGGGATGAAGGAGACGTTGGGCATAAGTTCATCTTCAAACCCCCTTAACTCCGGAAGATTAATGCTTATCAAAGATGAGCAACCTGAAAATGCATTGGAAAATACAGTTTCAGCTTTTTCGAGAGTAATCCATCTGAGTGAAATGCAGTTTTCGAATGCGCCTGAATTAACAAATGTGACATTCGGAAGTCTGACAAACAGTAGATTTGTGCAGGTGTTGAAAGTTCCGGGAGGAACATACGATAAATTTGTAATTTCAACGCGAGTGAGAGAGGTGCAACCTCTGAACACAAAATCGCTCAGATTGCTGATTGAATTTGCTTTGACGCTGACAAGAGCATTACATTCTGAAAAAGCATTTCTTTCAATTTTTTCAATGTCGCTGAGTTCAACACTTGTGATTGATGAACCCATGAATGCACCTTCAGGAATTATCTTCAATTTTTGGAGACGCAAAGAGAAAGATCTTTCTTCTAATTCAAATTGAGTTTTACCTGCCTGATAAAAAGCATATTCACCTATTGTTTCAAGCTCGTCGAAATAAAGGTTTCTGATATTTACGCAGTTTGAAAAAGCTTTATCGCCGATTATGGTTGCTCCCATTGCAGAAACAGTACGGAGATTTTGACAGTTTTCGAATGCAGAATCACCGATTTCGGTTACTGTTTTCGGGATAACAACTTCCATAATGTTGCTGTTCGCAAAAGCGTTTTCTCCAATTTTTTTAACTTCAATTCCGTTAACTGTCTGGGGAATGGTTATGTTAATCGAAGAACCGTCATAAGAAAGCAAAGTGCCTGAAGCATCAACAGTAAGTTCGCTTTCATCGGCATATGGTATAACAAAAGCGCTGAAGTTAGCAATGGTTGAACGGAATTTGTTTTTTGAGTATGCAACTGCAAGCAGAACTGTTGTTTGCGAAAGAGTAACGGGACTTCCGTCATGTTTTATTGCAGAAGGGTTGGTTTTTGAAGGAACGCTTCTGTCGGTTGTGTAATATATTTCAGCATCGGCATCGTCGCAGAAAATTTCAAGCTCAATACTGTTTGTGTAATAAGCGTCGGGAAGTGAAAAATAGGGAGTTTCGGTTTTTCCGTTATGTATGCTTTCATGATTATGTTCAGGCATATAGAGAAAGCCTTTTCCGTATTTCTCTTCGCCTTCATAAATGTCTGTTTCAACAACGGAAGAAAGAATTATGTTGATTATATCTTCGCTTGAAGCATTTTTTTCAATGGAAATGATTGCTGCCGCTGCAGAGGCAACAAACGGTGCGGCGAACGAAGTGCCTTTAACAGTTGTATATCCTCCGCCGATGTCGGTTGTTACAATATCAATTCCCGGAGCAGCAATATCAACGCCGTTACCGTAAGAACTGAAGTTGGTGAGTATGTTGTCTTTGTTGACGGCGGAAACTTTGATGACGCTGCTGTATGATGCGGGATAATAAACGGTGTCGGATGCATCGTTTCCTGCAGCGCCGACAACAACGATATCGTTTTCTTCGGCATTTCTAATTGAATTACGAAGAGTTTCGCTGTTTTCTTCAAATCCTATGCTGATACTTATAACATCAACACCGTCTCTGACGGCGCAGTTTATACCTGCTGCAACGGTAATAACTGAGCCGTTACCCCATTTGTCCATAACTTTATAAGGCTTGATATAAACATTGTTAAGAGTGCAGTCTGCAATTATGCCTGCAATTCTTGTGCCGTGACCGTGGTCATCTTCAGAGTTGTTTCGTGTACCTGATGTGCTTGTGTTGATTCTCGTGGGAATAACTCTGTCTTTAAGAAAAGGATGGTCTGAGTCTACGCCTGTGTCAACAACCGCAACCACCGTGTTGTTGACAGAAACGGAATTTTCGGATATTTCTCTGTTGAATCGGTCGATTCCTATATGCTTAGGACCCCATGAAAGATAGCTTTTCGTACTGAATGCTGTCACTTCATTTGATTCATTGAAAGTCTGATCGCTGAAATCGATGATTTTGTCAACTTCAACGAAATCAATGCCGGCTCTTGTTGAATAATAATCATAGGCTTCGGCAGCTTCGTGGCTGTTGTCAAACTGCAGAATCCATAAGCCGTCATAGCCCTTGATAACGGACGAAGCATTGAGCGTGTTGATGTTCACAGTACTCTTTACGATAAGTCTTGCTGTTTCAAAATCGGTGCATTCATCTTCGCAATCGGGATGAACTTTTCCGGGAAGATTTAACGTTTCGTTGGCCGACATGAGAAGACCGCCGACTTCAGATGCAAATTCATCGGCTGGCAGATTTACAGAT
>JAZSCO010000129.1:0-4177 GCA_045602965.1 Acutalibacteraceae bacterium
AATCGGTGAAAATCTTCACACAGTTGAAGCTGATGACGAAGCAGGTACAATCACAGTTGACGGTAAAACACTTAAAATCTACGCTATGGCTAACGCTGCAGAACTTCCCTGGGGTGAAATCGGTGTTGACGTTGTTCTCGAATGCACAGGTTTCTACTGCTCAAAGGCTAAGAGACAGGCTCACATCGACGCAGGTGCTAAGAAGGTTGTTATTTCTGCTCCCGCAGGCAACGACCTCAAGACAATCGTTTACTCAGTAAACGAAAACACTCTTACAGCAGATGACAACATCATCTCTGCTGCATCATGTACAACAAACTGCCTTGCTCCTATGGCTAAGGCTCTCAACGATTATGCTCCCATCCAGAGCGGTATCATGACAACTGTTCACGCTTACCCAGGCGACCAGATGATCCTTGACGGTCCTCACAGAAAGGGTGACCTTCGCCGTGCACGTGCAGGCGCTGCTAACATCGTTCCCAACTCAACAGGCGCTGCAAAGGCTATCGGTCTTGTTATCCCCGAACTCAACGGCAAACTTATCGGTTCAGCACAGAGAGTTCCCGTTCCCACAGGTTCAACAACTATCCTTGTTGCAGTTGTTAAGGGCGCTGACATCACCAAGGAAGGCATCAACGCTGCTATGAAGGCTGCTTCCTCAGCTTCCTTCGGTTACACAGAAGAAGAACTCGTTTCCAGCGATATCATTGGTATCACTTACGGTTCACTCTTCGATGCAACTCAGACAATGGTTACAAAGATTGCTGACGATCTCTATCAGGTTCAGGTTGTTTCATGGTATGACAACGAAAACAGCTACACAAGCCAGATGGTTCGTACAATCAAGTACTTCGCAGAGCTTGCATAATTTAAGCTAAACTCAATCAAGGACCGGTTGTTTCAGCCGGTCCTTTTAATTAATGAACGGAGAGGTTTTATGGGTCTTAAACGCCTTGACAAATTAATAGCGCTCAACTGCAACGTCTCCCGAAAAGACGCCAGAAAGCTTATAAAAGACGCCGCTGTATCGGTCAATTCAAGAGTTTGTCTGCGCGCCGAAGAGCTTGTTGACCCAGAGGTTGACAACATCGATGTAAAGGGATATAACTTTACAGCGAAGGAGCATATCTACATCATGCTCAACAAACCCCAGGGAGTTATCAGCGCCACTACAGATCCTGCCAAAAAGACAGTTATCGACATTATTCCTCCCGAGCTTAAAAGACGCAGTCTTTTCCCTGCCGGAAGACTTGACAGAGATACCGTAGGCCTTTTAATTATAACGGATGACGGCGCTTTTGCTCACAGAATAATGAGTCCTGCTCACCATGTTTTCAAGACCTATGAAGCTACTTTGTCCTTTCCGATTGATGAAAATGATATAAGAAAATTAGAGGGTGGAATCACTCTCGGCGACGGCACCGAATGCTTGCCTGCAAAGGTAAAAGCCTTTACAACCTCAGAAGGATTGCCCGCTGCAGAAATCAAAATCAGAGAGGGAAAATATCACCAGGTCAAGCGTATGTTTCATGCTCTCGGCAATAATGTTGAGCATTTAAGGAGAATTCAGATAGGTTCTCTTAAACTCGACACCTCGCTTGCCGAAGGTGAGTGCCGTGAAATGACCGACGAAGAGCTTGAGCTCGTTTTCCTTGACGAAAATTAAATTGCAAAAAATAAAACACATTATTGTATTCTTTCATGCATAGTTTGATAATAAACTGCTTTGAGAGGTGCAATAATGTGTTTGTTGTTTTAAAGATGGTGAAACCGGAAAAAAATTATTTTATGCGAAGAAAACAGATGAAAAGAATCCGCAAAAAACCGGCTGTTATCTGCAAAACAGAAAAAAGTCTGCCGTTTTATATTCTTGAAGTTCTGGAGGGTAAAAACGGATTTGACGGAAAATCAGCCGCCGCAAAATGCGGAAGATTTGCTTCAAGAATAGTCGCTCCGAGAAATATTTCTCTGCCCGATGATTCGGGACTGAAAAGATTCATTCCGATATCCGTAAATGCAATTCTTGTTTTTAACACCGCGCTTAAAATAATCAGCGAATCTGATTTGCCCGCCGAAAAAATCTGCATCACTGTCACCGACAGAAATGCCGTTACGCCTTCAAGAATCTGCGAAATCCTGCCTTTTGCATCGACGGTCAGAATTATCACCTCGCACCCCGAAAGATTCGCCTCTGCCTCTGCAAACGCTCTTGAACATCACGGTGCATCGCTCATTATAAGAAACGCTTATTCCCCTGCCGGTCAGCCTGAAATAGTCATCTGCTGTGACGGTGCGGTTTTATCCTCAATGAATGAGGCGGCTGTTTTCGTTGCAAAAAAGAAAACAGGCGGCAAAATCCGATTCAACGGCAACGGTGTTGAGCTTTCGGATTATCACAAAGAGATTCTGCCGTACGACATCGATACCGTTGATTTTGCGGGAGCACTAACAGAACTTTGCGGAAGCGGTGAATATAAGTATTCTTCCTTTTCGGAAATTGAAACAAGCTGCAGAAATTGCGAGAATTCTTCTCCCCGAAAATGCCTTGAATGCTTCATTTGTAACCAAACTGTAACTTGAAAAACTTGACATATCTTTATATATAATATATAATATATAAGATTTTATGCGCACGTATATAATATCAATATTAAAGGAGATACATTAAAATGGAAAAACAGACAGTCTTTACCCGTGAAGATTATAACAAGCTGAGCGAAGAACTCAACAGACTCAAAACCGAGGGAAGAGACGATATCGCTGAAAAAATCAAAGAAGCACGCTCACACGGCGACCTTTCCGAAAACGCAGAATATGATGAGGCGATGAACGAGCAGGCGAAACTCGAAGCTGAAATTGCAAAGCTCGAAGCTGACCTTCGCAACGCAAAAATTCTTGACGAAACAGAGCTTACATCCGAATTTGTTCGCATCGGTTCAAAGGTTAAGCTTTATGATATGGATTTCGAAGAGGAAGTTGAATATAAGATTCTCGGTAAGAGCGACATCGAAAACAACATCATCTCCGACCTTTCACCTGTCGGCTCTGCTCTTATGGGTAAAAAAGTCGGCGACATCGTTGACGTTTTAACACCTACCGGCAAAGTTATTCAGATGAAGATTCTCGAAATCTCAAAGTAATTCAGACTCAAAATAAACGGCGATAGGATCAGGAAGTTAATCTTCCCCTGTCGCTTTTTGGCATTAAAAATGAAAGGAATTAATAACAATGGCTGAAGAAAAGATTGTTAATGCCGTTCCTGAAGAAGAACAGGAACAGGTTCAGGATACCAATGAACTCAGACAGATAAGGGTTGAAAAGCTTGAGGCTCTCCAGGCAGCAGGCAACGACCCCTTCCAGATTACTCTTGCAGAGCAGACTATTCACAACGCTGAAATAGTTGAACGCTTTGAAGAACTTGAAAACACCAACGTATCAATCTGCGGCAGAATGATGAGCCGCCGTGATATGGGTAAGGCAAACTTCATCGACGTCAGAGATCTTACCGGCAGAATGCAGGTTTACGTTAAGATCGACGAAATCGGCGAAGAAACATTTGCAGACTTCAAAAAATGGGATATCGGTGATATCGTTGAAGTAAAAGGCTTTGTTTTCAGAACAAGAAGAGGTGAAGTTTCCGTTCACGCAAAAGAAATCCGTCTTCTTTCAAAGTCACTTCTTCCCCTCCCCGAAAAATTCCACGGTCTTACAAATACAGACACACGCTACAGAAGACGTTATCTTGACCTTATCATGAATCCTGACGTCAAGGATACTTTCGTAAAGCGTTCACTCATTCTCCGTGAAATCAGAAACTTCCTCGATTCACAGGGATTCCTCGAAGTTGAAACACCCGTTCTCGTTTCAAACGCAGGCGGTGCTGCAGCAAGACCCTTTGAAACTCACCACAACGCTCTCAATGAGGATTTCAAGCTCCGCATTTCTCTTGAACTTTACCTCAAGAGACTCATCGTCGGCGGCATGGAAAAGGTTTACGAAATCGGACGAGTTTTCAGAAACGAAGGCTGCGACACCCGTCACAACCCCGAATTCACCCTCATGGAACTTTATCAGGCTTATTCCGACTACAACGGCATGATGGAACTCACCGAAAACCTCTACCGTCATGTTGCTCAGGCTGTTCTCGGCACAACAAAGATTTCCTATAACGGCGTTG
>JAZSCO010000130.1:0-7831 GCA_045602965.1 Acutalibacteraceae bacterium
TGAAACACCCATGCTTGTTGCCAATGCAGGCGGAGCTGCCGCAAGACCCTTCCTCACTCACCACAACGCTCTTAACGAAGATTTCAAGCTCCGCATTTCTCTTGAACTTTACCTCAAGAGACTCATCGTCGGCGGCATGGAAAAGGTTTATGAAATCGGCAGAGTTTTCAGAAACGAAGGCGTTGATACCCGTCACAACCCCGAATTCACCCTCATGGAACTTTATCAGGCTTATACCGACTACAACGGCATGATGGAACTCACCGAAAACCTCTACCGTCATGTTGCTCAGGCTGTTCTCGGCACAACAAAGATTTCCTATAACGGCGTTGAAATGGACCTCGGTAAGCCTTTCGAAAAGATTACAATGGTTGATGCTGTCAAGAAATATGCAGGCGTTGACTGGAACGAAGTTAAAACTCTTGAAGATGCAAGAGCTCTTGCTGACAAACATCATATCGAATACGAAAAGAGACACGGCAAGGGCGATATTCTTGCGCTGTTCTTCGAAGAATATGCTGAAGAAAACCTCATTCAGCCCACTTTCGTTATCGACCATCCCATCGAAATTTCTCCTCTCACAAAGAAAAAGCCCGGCAACCCCGAATTTGTTGAACGCTTTGAGTTTTTCATGAACGGCTGGGAAATGGCAAATGCATATTCCGAGCTCAATGATCCCATCGACCAGAGAGAACGTTTCAAGGCTCAGGAAGCTCAGCTTGCGCAGGGTGACGAAGAAGCTAACACAACAGACGAAGATTTCATGATGGCTCTTGAATACGGTATGCCCCCCACAGGCGGTATCGGCTACGGTATCGACAGAATGTGCATGCTCCTTACCGACTCTCAGGCTATCAGAGACGTGCTTCTCTTCCCCACAATGAAATCAATCGACTGATATGAAAATATCCGTTGCACTTGCCGCTTATAAAGGTGAGCAATATATATCCGAGCAGATAGATTCCATCCTCTCTCAGCTCGGCGAAAACGATGAACTGATAATTTCAGACGATTATCCCGAAGGTAAAACCCGTGAAATCGTTCTCGGATACAGTTCAAAAGACAAAAGAATCAGTTATATTGAAGGCAAAGGAATGGGCGTTGTCAAAAATTTTGAGAATGCCCTCAACGCCTGCACCGGAGATATAATTTTCCTGAGCGATCAGGATGACGTGTGGATGCCCGATAAGGTAGATTGCGTTTTGAAAGAAATTTCAAACGGTGCAGACCTTGTTCTTCACGATGCTTCCGTAACCGATTCCGAACTGAATATAACCGAAACGTCATATTTTGCAGTCCACAGCTCAAATGCTTCATTCTTCAGCAACATGGCAAGAAATTCCTTCGTCGGTTGCTGCATGGCATTCACGAAAGAGGTTTTGCAGGAGTCTTTGCCCTTCCCCGCGGCACTGCCCATGCACGACTGGTGGATTGCTCTTGTTGCATTGAAGAAAAAGAGAAAGGTCGTTCTTCTTCGTAAGCCTTTGATAAAGTGGCGCAGACATTCCGAAACCGTAACCGGTAAGAAGACTTCTCTTACTCAAAAAATCATGTGGCGTGTCAATATTCTTTTGTCGCTTATAAAAATAAAATAGTTTTCCAAATTGTGCCTTGGAAAGGAATAAAAATCATGAATAAAACCGTAACCGGTTGCATAGTGACCTATAATAATATGTCAACCATTGACAATGCAATAGGCTCGCTTCTCAGATGCACCGAGGTTCCGTTCCGTCTTTATGTTGTTGACAACGGTTCAACCGACGGAACAATTGAACATATAGAGAGAAACTATCCCGAGGTTATCCTTATAAAAAGCGGCGGAAACATCGGCTTTGGCAAGGGTCACAATCTCGTTCTGGACAAGCTGGATTCGGATTATCACGTAATAATCAATCCCGATATCATCGTAAAGGACGATGTTATCGCAAAACTTGCGGATTTTCTCGACAAGAATGAAGATATCGGCATGGCGTCGCCGGAAATCCGTTTTCCTGACGGCAGACTTCAGATTCTCGGAAAGAAAACACCCTGTCTCAAATATCTTGTTGCAAGCCGACTCAGAGGAAGCGGCGAGCCGAGCGACACTCTCAGAGAATACGCAATGCTCGACTGCGACCTTTCAAAACCCATCGATATTGAAAACGCTACGGGATGCTTCATGTTTATCCGTACAAAGCTTTTCAAAGAAATCGGCGGCTTTGACAAAAGATATTTTATGTATTTTGAGGACAGCGACCTCACCCGTGAAGTCAATCTCCGCTGCAGAACGGTCTATTATCCGCAAGCAACGGTATATCACGAATGGGGACGCGAGTCCAAAAAGAACTTCAAGCTCAAGCTTGTTCAGATTAACTCCATGCTCAATTTCTTTGCAAAATGGGGTTTAAAATAACAGCAGAAACGGGAAAATGATATGAAATATATAAAAAATTTCTATAAATACAGATATCTGCTTTATGAAATAGTCCGCAAAAACATAAAGCTGCAGTACAGAAATTCCGTTCTCGGAATCTTCTGGACATTTCTGCAGCCTCTGCTGACAACGATAATTCTCGTTATCGTTTTCGGCGGAGTTTTCGGCAGCAACCGCGAAGGCGTTGTCAATTACCCGATTTATCTTCTTTGCGGACGACTTATCTTTGAATTTTTTACACAGTCAACCAAGAGAGCGATGCGTTCGATCAGAAACAGTGCATCGGTTATCAAGAAGGTTTATGTTCCGAAATATATCTATCCCCTCTCCAACATAATCGCGAATTTCGTAACTTTCCTTATTTCTCTGACGGTTCTTGTTTGTTTTATAGTTTATTTCTATTTCTTCTCGAACGAACCGCCTCACATCACCCCATATATTCTGCTTTCGGTCGTTCCGATTCTGATTCTCCTTCTTGTAAGTATCGGCGTCGGACTTATCCTTTCAACTCTTGAAGTTTTCTTTAAGGACGTTGAATATCTCTATGAAGTATTCTGCACCCTTCTTTTCTACCTCACACCGATTTTCTATCAGGTTGAGCAGCTCAATATCAAAAACGAAATCTTCAAGATGATTCTCATGGCAAATCCGCTCTATTCGATAACCCAGATGTTCCGAAGCTGCGTGCTTTACGGCGAAATGTTCAACATGAACCATCTGATTTATTCGCTTGCATTCGGAATTGTTACCGTTGCAATAGGACTCTTTGCTTTCTATAAAAAGCAGGATAAATTCATTCTCCATATCTGATGAAAGGAAATGCTTATGGGCAAACCCGCAATAGTTGTTGAAAACATGAGTATGATGTTCAACCTCAACAAAGAAAAGGTTGACAACATCAAAGAATATTTTATAAAGCTCGTTACAAGAAAGCTTCATTTCACCGAATTCTGGGCGCTTAAGGATATCAGTTTCACGGTTGAAAAGGGCGAAAGAGTCGGCGTGCTCGGCTTTAACGGTGCAGGCAAATCAACACTGCTCAAGGTTATTGCAGGCGTACTCAAGCCTTCGAAAGGAAGCGTCAAGGTCAACGGCGTTATCGCACCCATGCTTGAACTCGGCGCAGGTTTCGATATGAATTATTCGGGCAAAGAAAATATTTTTCTTTACGGTGCAACCATGGGTTATTCCAGAAAGTTCATCGAGGAGAAATATGACGAAATCGTTGAATTTTCCGAACTGAAGGATTTTATAGAAGTTCCTGTGAAAAACTATTCTTCGGGAATGCGTGCAAGACTCGGCTTTGCAATTGCAACGGCTGTTGAACCCGAAATTCTTATTCTCGACGAAGTTTTATCCGTCGGCGATGCAAAATTCAGACAGAAGAGCGAAGCAAAAATCCGTTCCATGTTCGACAAAGGAACAACCGTTTTATTTGTTTCGCACAGCACCCAGCAGGTGCTCAATATATGCAACAAAGCGATTATCCTTGACCACGGCAAGCTGATTGCGCAGGGCGACGCAAAAGAAATCTGCGCTCAGTATGACAGGATGGTTAAGGGCGGTAAATAGAAAGGATGATTAATATGGTATTTGCAGCAGTATTCGCAGGCGGCATCGGAAGCCGCATGGGTAATTCCGAAACTCCCAAGCAGTATCTTGAACTCGGAACAAAGCCCGTTATTGTCCACACCATAGAAAAATTCTTTATTAACGATAAAATCGACGAAATTCTTGTGCTTTGCCCCAAGGCATGGATTGCTCACACTCAGGATTTGGTGAAAAAGCATCTGCCCGCAGGCAAAAAAGTTACCGTTATCGCAGGCGGTGCCTCAAGAAACGGTACTCTTGAAAATGCAATTGATTATATAGAAAAGAACTACGAAACTGATGAAAACACGGTTATCGTAACTCACGATGCAGTGAGGCCCTTCCTCACTCACAGAATCATTGAAGAAAACGTTGCTGCCGCTCTTGAATACGGCGCTTGCGACACCGTCATCCCCGCAACAGACACTATTGTTGAAAGTCTTGACGGTAAAATTATTTCCTCAATTCCCGACAGAAGCAAGATGTATCAGGGTCAGACGCCGCAGTCATTCCGTCTCAAGGAGCTTGAAAGAGTTCTTTCAAGTCTTACCGAAGACGAAAAAGCAATTCTCACCGACGCATGTAAGATTTTCTCAATCAAAAACAAAGATGTCTTCATGGTTGACGGCGAAGTATTCAATATCAAAATCACCTATCCGTATGACCTCAAGGTCGCACACACACTTCTTGGTACTACCGACTGATTCGGTGAAAGGTAAGGAGTAAGATGATTAATTCAGTTTACAGGCTGATTGCGCCCGGCATGATTGACATTGCCTGCACACAGCCGGATATAAAAAACAGCGTTCTTCTCAGACCCGTATATCTTTCGGTTTGCAAAGCTGACCAGCGTTATTATCTCGGCAACAGAAGCCGTGAAGCGCTCAAGGCAAAGCTCCCCATGGCACTCATTCACGAATGCGTTGCCAAGGTTGTTTTTGACCCTACGGGTAATTTCAGACCCGGCGAAATGGTTGTCCCCGTTCCGAATACCCCAACGGAAGAAGACGATGTTATTGCCGAAAATTACAGACCCTCAAGCCGTTTCTGCTCAAGCGGATACGACGGATTTTTGAGGGATTATATTGATATTTCACCCGACAGGCTCGTCAGAGTTCCTGAGGGTGTTGACCTGCGCATTGCTTCATTTGCAGAGCTTATCAGCGTTGCCGTTCACGCAATAACCCGCTTTGAAAAGTTTGCTCACAAACGCAAAAATTCAATCGGTATCTGGGGTGACGGAAATGTCGGATTCATCACAGCCCTCATTCTCAAGGCACTCTATCCCGACACAAAGCTCTATGTTTTCGGCACGGTTTATGATAAACTTGCTTATTTTTCGTTTGCAGACGGAGCTTATCATGTTGACCATGTACCCGAAGGTCTTAAAATAGATCATGCATTTGAATGCGTTGGCGGTGAAGGCTCAAGATTTGCGATTGCGCAGATAATTGATCTCATAAATCCCGAAGGTGCTATCGGTCTTATGGGCGTCAGCGAAAGATTTGTTGATATCAACACCAGAATGGTGCTTGAAAAAGGTCTCAATCTTTTCGGCTCAAGCCGAAGCGGTGTTGATGATTTTCAGCGCACGATGGATATTCTCGCGGAGAATCCCAAAATTCCCGCCTATCTCGAAAATCTTATCGGCGGTGTTGTTGAAGTCAGAACAATTTCCGATATTCATGCCGCATTCGCTCAGGATATCAGCCGCCATTTCGGAAAAACAGTTATTAAATGGGAAAAATAATTATGAAAATTTCAGTTATTATCCCTGCATATAACAGTGAAATGTTTCTCGCCGAAACACTTGACTGTCTTGAGAATCAGACTCTGAAGGATATTCAGATTATCATTGTCAATGACGGCTCAACCGATAAAACGGTGGAAATCATTGAGAGATATGCAAAGAAAAACAGCAATATTCTTTCAGTTTATCAGGAGAATTCAGGCGTTTCCGCCGCAAGGAATAACGGTATAAATCATGCCGTCGGAAAGTACACAATTTTTCTTGACAGCGATGATATTTTTACACCTGAATCTCTTGAAAATATTTATAATGCGCTCGAAGAAAGTGACGCAGACATGTCCGTCTGCAACATAACAAGTTTCGGCTACGGCGGAACACAGATAAATCCCGTTGCATCTTCTCTTGCGAAAGAAAAAATTATTGAATGCACGGACAAGCGCCTTTTATGGAATTTCCTGCTCGGCAACAAATGCTGCAAAACCGAAATGCTGAAAAACAGTGAAATACGTTTTCCTCCTCTGCGTTACAGCGAGGACGGTGCATTCACCATGCCGCTTATTTATGACAAAAAGCCGAAGATTATAGGTGTTGACGGTGCTGAATTCAGATATCGCCGCCACACTCCGAAGGAAGGCTTTTCCGTCAGTCAGAGCATCAGTTCGGAGCTTGTCAACCATTTTCTCGGGTCGATGAGCATCGTTTATGACGCTGCTGAAAAATCGGGAATGACCGGGGATTATCTTCAGGAGATTCTTTATAAAACTTATTCCGCACTCATCAATGAGTTTTACCGAATTTTATGGCGTGCAGATGCTGAAACGGTGAATCTTATTGTCAGAAAATGCGACGAAATCAAAAGCCGCATGACCGATGAAACGGCAAGAAAATGCGAAACGGTGCAAAAAGACATCGGCAAGAGCATTTTCACCAAAGCTGAAATTGCCGAAAAACCGTTAGTCAGCGTTGTTGCAAAGGAGTGCTCGGCAGAATTTATTGAATCTGTTTATGCTCAGTCGATGCCCGTTTTTGAATTGATAACAACCGAAAACGCAGTTCTTCCCGATGCGGAAAACATAAAGATTCTTCCGCACGACGGCTTTAAGTCAGCCGCAAAAAAAGCAGCAAAAGGAATCATCCTTTGTCTTGACGGAAATAATGCTCTCGATACAAGACTTTTCAAGGTTGTTTCTCTTCTCAGAAAATCTCCGAAATTCGGAATTTTCCCCGATTTTCTCATCGGATTCGGTGCGAAATTGTTTTTGAAAATAAAACGGTGATGTTTTGAAAAAGATTTTTTATTCTCTTTATGCCGTGTTTTTTAATATCTGCCGCATTTTCCCCGTTAAGAAAAACAGAGTTGCATTCGTTGCACCTCATAACGGCGGCGAAAAAGACTCTCTCGGAGTTATGCGCTCATATATCGAAAAAATCGGCGGATACGATATTGTGAATATTTCAACAAAGGATTTGCATCCCGATTTTTCGGGAATCAAACTCCTTGTATCATCCTGCCTTAAAGCGGCGGGATTTTTCACTTTGAAGGCAAAAGCACTTGCAACATCGAAATATGTTTTTCTCAACGATAATTTCATGCCTATGGCAAATCTCAGATTCAGCAAGAAAGCTGTCATAACCCAGCTTTGGCACGCTGAAGGCGCATTCAAGAAATTCGGTCTTTCAGCACCGCTCGCTGATGATGTTGCAAGCCGCGAAAAGAAATGCTCTGAAAAACTTACATACATTATATGTTCTTCGAAAAATGTTGTACCCGTTTATTCCGAAGCATTCGGCGCTGATGAAGGGAAGATTCTTCCTCTCGGTGCGCCGAGAATCGACCTGCTTTTAGCGAAAAGAAACATTGATGAACTGAGAAAAGCATTCGACGAAGCTCATCCCGAATGCAAAAACAAAAAACTCATTCTCTACGCTCCGACCTTCCGTGAAAACGGCGATGCAGACAAAAATCTGCTCGACAATATCGACATGAATAAATTCAGCGAGCATCTCGGCAATGAATACAGCCTGCTGATAAAACTTCATCCGCAGATTAATTCTTCAAAGTCCGTTGAGGGTGCGGT
>JAZSCO010000131.1:0-1790 GCA_045602965.1 Acutalibacteraceae bacterium
TCAACCCGTTTCTGCGACAGAATCATTCTTCTTGACGATGCGAAAATTGCCGAAATGGGAACTCACGAGGAATTGCTTGAACTCGGCGGCAAATACGCCGAAATGTTTGAAACACAGAGCCGATATTACAGAGAGGAGGCGGTTATATGAAAAGTTTCAAAGAAGATTTTGAAATAATCAGACAAGGCTTGAAGCTTGTTAAAATCTATCTCGGTAAAAACTATTTTTCACTCAATCTCATCGTTAAAATTCTCCGTGCCGTTTCACCTTATATCACAATTTACTGCACGGGTCTTGTTATCACCGCACTCACCGAAAAGCAAGGCTTTGAGCAGATATTGAAATACGTTCTCATCGCAACAATCACAACACTTGTTATTGACGTTATAATTAGAACAATCAACCGAAAAGCCTTGATAATGCTGAATAGTTGCTGGGAAAAGCATTCCGCTCTTCTCTCCCGAAAGGCTCTTGAACTCGACTATGCAAAGGCGGAAAGCTCATCCGTTCAGGAGCTTCGAGGCAAAATTGAAGAAAACGCACACAACGGCAACGGTCTGACGTGGGTTGCCGAATGCGTGGCAGAAATGATTTCCTGCGTTTTCTCAATTATCGTTGCAATTGTTATGATTTCGGGCATGGTTTTCAGCAAATCGTCTGCACCGCTTACGGAATTTATGGCGTTTGTTGATTCGCCTCTGCTCGGTATGTTGCTTGTTATTTTCTCCGCCGTTATGATTGCACTTTCAGTTAAGTATCACAGCCTGAGCGAGAAAAAGCAGTTCAACATTTTCAACAGAGTTGTGAAATTCAATCCGATTCTTGAATACTATAATCAGAAATACCTCAACGAAAACGAAAGCGGCAAGGATGTCAGAATTTTCAATGAAAAAGGACTTATCAACGAAGAAATCACCGAAAAGATTTATAATCCCACCGCAAAAATGAGAAAGGATACTTTCAGAGTATGGGCAACCATCGGTCAGATAAGCACAATTTCAACAAATCTGCTCGGCGGTCTTGTTTATATTTTCGTCGGACTCAAAGCGCTTGCAGGAGCATTTGGTGCAGGCAAGGTTGTTGAATATTACGGCGCAATCACAAAGCTTATCACCGCTTGTACGGATATTGCAGGCAATGCAGGTTATCTGCACGCAAACAATGCTCAGTTAAAGCAGGAGATTGAATATCTGAATCTCGTTTCCGATATGGAAAACGGCACAAAAACTGTTGACAGCATTGACCCTGCAAACTCTGTTTTTGAATTTCACAATGTTTCGTTTGCCTATCCCGAAACAGAACCGATGATTCTGAAGAATTTCAGTATGAAGATTAAGTCGGGCGAAAGGCTTGCGGTTGTCGGCATGAACGGCAGCGGCAAGTCAACGATGATAAAGCTCCTTTGCCGTCTTTATGACCCCACCGAAGGAAGAATCACGCTCAACGGAATTGACATCCGTGAGTTTGATTATGCCGAATACTTGAAGCTTTTTGCAATCGTCTTTCAGGATTTCAAGCTCCTTGCATTCCCCGTGGGTGAAAACGTTGCCTGCTCCGATGAATACGATGAAGAAAGAGTGTGGCAATGCCTTGAAATGGCAGGCGTAAAAGAAAGTGTTGAGGAATTCCCGAAGAAGCTGAAGCAGTCAATCTATAAGCTCTATGAAAAAGATGGCATCGATCTTTCGGGCTGTGAAGAACAGAAAATCGCCATTGCGAGAGCTCTCTATAAGAATGCACCGTTTGTTATTCTTGACGAACCCACCGCCGCACTCGACCCCATCGCCGAG
>JAZSCO010000132.1:0-5402 GCA_045602965.1 Acutalibacteraceae bacterium
TAACGCATTCAATATCAATGGTGACAAAGAGGTTACACTGCCTGCAACACCCGATTACAGAGATATGAAGGCGGTAAACGAATACATACATAAACTCAGGGATCTGGGGTTCATCGTTGCCTATAACCACCCCTACTGGTCCATGCAATGCCTCGACGATTACCGGGACCTTGAAGGCTGCAGTATTGTTGAAATATATAATAACTCTGTTTTTATTGAGGGCGGTGATGACGGTCAGGAGCAGGTTTATGATGAAATGCTCCGTAGCGGAAAACGACTGTTTTGCACTATGGCAGACGATAATCATAATGAATTTCCTTTTGGTGATGTGCGCTGCGACAGTTTTGGGGGTAAAACAGTTTTTCTCTGTGATTCGCTCAGCTACGAATCTGTTATCTCCGCTATGCAGAGTGGGTCGTTTTATTGTACCCGTGAACCTAAAATTTTCGAGCTTACTTTGGAAAACGGCAAGGTTCACATTGAATGTTCACAGGCGCAACGCATAGCACTTTCAACTGCAGGCAGACGTTCAAAAGCATTGCACGCCCCTGAGGGTGAATACGTAACTCAAGCAGATTTTCAACTGGAGAATGAGGATACATACTTCCGAATTGAAGTGATAGGACCATCAGGAAAAAAGGCGAACACCAACGCATATTTTGTTGAAGATTATGAATAATTAAAACGAACACCTCTTGCCGAAAGGCAGGATTACAGTCCTTCTATAATAGATCATTCGTCTGCTAAATGCAGAAAATATTTATGCAAAGTATTTTATCAGGTAAAGCACCAACATATGCACGGGGTAAAAAGCATAGAAACCGTACTGCATTATTTTGTTCGAGCGACCTTTTCTGCCGCCGTAAAGCCAAATGGGTATCAATGCAAAAACAGCAAATCCCTGAGTCGGTATTTCAAAGATTTTGCCGAAAACTTCAATCGGGAAAACCTGACCTTCAAAGAACACAATGTTAATCAGCACCATTGCCGCAAGCTGAGCAAGCCACGCAAACGGAAAATCCCTTAATAGGTAGAACATTACTACCGTAATCATTCCCAGGAATCCATAATCTACAAAGCCGATAACTGAGGCAACGCAAATCAACAGAAGCCACAGCAAGGATAAGGCGACAGTTTTAACCGTAATATTCTTTCTGGCTTTGTCTATAACTGATATTGCAAGCAAACCTAACAGAAGTGTGAACAGCACATTTTGATGATATGGGTTAAACCAGCGGCTGCTGTAAAACAAATTAAAAGGAATTTCTGTAATTACAGCAAAGCCTAAAAGTCTCAAAGCATATTTTTTGAAGTCAGATGTATGAACGAAGCCCTCTGCAATTTGAAAAGCAAAGATAGGAAATGCCATTCTGCCTATGTAGGTCATCCAGTTGCCAAAGCTCATTGCAGTTGCCCATATGTGATCGCTCAACATAAGTGCAACAGCAATTGTTCTTAACATATTTGATGTTAATCCGCCAAACGGGATTTTTATCAATGGGCTGTTGGTCGGGAGCTTGGTTTTTACATTCTCATTCATTTACATCACTCCTTTTTTATATTGTATCACAGAATACGAAAGCCGACAACTATTTTCAAAAGAAAACGAATCAATTTTACACATCTAATTTCAGGACTACACTGTGGGGAATATTTATGTGTGTATAAATAACAAGAGCAGACTGTCAGTCTGCTCTTAATTATTAGCTTTCCTTATATTTATCCATTTCAATCAAAATACGGTAAATCTGTTCTTGTTCTTCCTGCGTTTTCGCCGATAAAAATTCGTAACATTCCAGAGGAATATTTCTGTCTGACTCAGCGACAGCATCAATTTTTTCGAAAAGCTTTGAAAGCGAAACATTTAATGCGGATGAAATTTTCTCAATGTTTTCAAGTGTTGCATTTTTCTCGCCACGCTCTATTTGACCAATATACGTCAGATGACAGCCGGAAAGCTCAGCGAGCTTTTCTTGACTGATACCAAGCTGATTTCTGTAATTACGAATTCTTTGACCTACTGATTTTGCAATATCGCTCATATTTACCACCATCCTTAATTAACTTTCACATATAGGCTATGAGTATCGAAATAATCGTTACATAGACTATTAATATTATTTGCACTTGGTGATATACTGTAGATATCGTTACGCTAAAATTTGTGTCTATAGTATTTATGACGAACTTTGAGAATCTTTTTAATCTTAAATGACCGCTATACACATACAATATGTTTATATGGGCTGCGCATTTGTATTAACGCCCCGCTCGGATGCTCCTTAAGCGGAGATGCTTTTGATAACGAGGTCATTAAGATAGCGCGACGAACACTCAATTCTTCCAGAAGGAATAGAAACCGTTCCCCGACGCTTTGCCATCAACTACCGCAATAAATGGATGCTCAATAAATCCGACATCGTTGTAACATATGACAAAATGCCCGAGGAAACAAAACATGGCTCGCTTATCATACAAGGTCATATTTACAAAAAGACAAAACACGAAAAAACCATTAGCGAAAGAATGAAAAGCCGCTTTGAGACGGATTATAATTTTTCGGAGGAATTCAAATCAAATGAAGAATTCAGAAAGATAATTGAAATATTCGGATAAAATAAGTGGGGATGACTGAAAAAGCATACATCCCCAAAAATTATATATATTTTTTTGCTTTTTATATTGACATTTTTGAAAGCATATGTTAGAATATCTGACGTTCCGAATATGCGGGTGTAGTTCAATGGTAGAATCCCAGCCTTCCAAGCTGGTCGTGTGGGTTCGATTCCCATCACCCGCTCCATTATGCGCTTGTAGCTCAGCTGGATAGAGCAACTGCCTTCTAAGCAGTGGGTCAGGGGTTCGAGTCCCTTCAAGCGCGCCATAACTGCGGCTTTAATAGCCGCAGTTTCCAAATGGTGGCTGTAGCTCAGTTGGTTAGAGTGCCAGGTTGTGGCCCTGGAGGTCGTGGGTTCGAATCCCATCAGCCACCCCATTTAGATTGAAGTTACGCAAAGCTGAGGGCTTTGCGTATTTTAATATAACAAATATTGGGGCGTCGTCAAGCGGTAAGACAACAGACTTTGACTCTGTCATTCGCTGGTTCAAATCCAGCCGTCCCAGCCAGGAATCCTCGTTCGAAAGAACGGGGATTTTTCTTTTGACAAAATTCTTGGATATGATATACTTTAAATTGCAGTGCAGATTAATTCTTGAAAGGAGAATACCGAATGACCCGTGAACAGTTTTTCAATAACGCAGAATGGATTGGCGCAAAAAAACGTACAGCAAAAACCTTTTCTGTAATAAGAGGATATTTCGAAGCACGATATGACGATAAAGTGACTCTCAATATACTTGGTCTGGGATTTTTTAAGTGCTATATCAACGGTGAATGCATAAACCCCGATACTTTTCTGCCTCTTTCTTCCGATTTTGAGGCGACCTGTGACCCTGTTGATGAGGTTATTTCTGCACACAGGGTATATGTTCCTCAGTTTGACATAACGCCTTTTGTGAAAGAGGGTAAAAATTGCATTGCGATTCATTACGGCGGAGGTTGGTATACCTATGATAACCGAACTTTCGGTCTGCCGAAGGCGATTTATTGCATAACAGCCGAAAACGGAAATGATATACGTCATTTCGTTTCCGATGAAAACTGCCGTGTCGGCAAAAGCTGCGTTGAGGATTATAATTTTACCTGGTCGGAACATCATGATTATTCCGAATTCGAAGACTGCTTTGATGCGGATTTTGATGATTCCTCATGGGATAATGCAGTTGCAACCGAAAATCTTGAAACTGAATATTGTTCAACTGACTGTCCGTGGGATAAGCTTATTCAGAAGCTTCCTGTCACAAGAATTGCAGAAAGCGAATCGGGAATAATTTACGATTGCGGTGAGAATACAACCGGTTATCCCGTGATAAAAGTCAATGCCGCAAAAGGTGAAAAAATAACCGTTGTTTTCGCTGAAGAAATCACGGAAAACAATGAGCTTACTCATATTCACGGTCAGCAGTTTACTGTCGTTTCTGACGGAAAGGAAAGAGAGGCTCAGCCCGAATTTACATGGTTCGGTTTCAGATATTTCGAAGTTATCGGAAATGCAACCCCTGAATGTGTGAAGGTTATTCATGCCGATGTGCCTGTTTCCTCAACCTTTGAATGCGATAACGAAACTCTCAACTGGACATATAAAACGTTTATTCACACAATGCTTTGCAATATGCATACAGGTCATCCTTCCGACTGCCCTCACCTTGAAAGAAGAGGCTATACGGGCGACGGTCAGGTTACCTGCAATGCCGTGTTAACGGTTCTTGATGCAAGAAATCTTTACGAAAAATGGATGCAGGATATAGGAGACTGTCAGGATATTTTAAGCGGTCATATCCAGTATACCGCACCTTATATTCAAAGCGGTGGCGGTCCCGGAGGATGGGGCTGTGCAATTGTAGAAGTGCCTTATCAGCTTTATAAACACTACGGTGACAGGAGCATACTTAAAAAATATTATAACAATATGCGCCGATACATTGATTATCTTGAATCTCATTCGGATTACGGTCTTGTAACAAGCGATAAAAAAGGCGAATGGTGTCTCGGTGACTGGTGCGGACCGAATATTCTTTATCCCGACAGAGATATCACATCTCATAATCAGCAGGTATTTCTTCCAGCACCAATGGTCAATACCTATTTTATGGTGAAATCCTTGAAGCAGATGTGCGAAATTGCAAAGATTATCGGAAAAGATGAAGATGTTACCGAATATGAAGAAAAGATAATTTATCGCAAGGGTGCAATAACTGCGGCTTATTTCAATGCTTTTGACGATAATTTTGTTATGAATGTTCAGGGCGCAAATTCTTTTGCTGTTGATATCGGACTCGGCAACGAAAAGACCTATGAAAATATGGTCAGCTATTATAAGAAACTCGGATTTTACGATACCGGTATTTTTGCAACTGATATCGTAACGCGTGTACTTTTTGAAAACGGTGACAGCGATCTTGCCGTTGATCTTCTCACGCATGACGGCGAACAGGGTTATGAGCATTGGCGCAGAAACGGTGCAACATCATTCCACGAATATTGGGACAGCAACCGAAGCCGTTCCCACAGTCATCCGATGTTCGGTTCAACTGTTGCATATATTTTTGAATATCTTCTCGGAATCAAGCAGGCGGAAAATTCTGCAGGATACACATCTCTTGTTATTTCTCCGCAGTCGGTTGACCGTTTCAAAAGAATGAGCGGAAGCATGAAAACACCTTCGGGAATTGTTGCCGTGAGCTATGAAAACAACACTGGTAAGGTTAATTTTAAGGTGTCAATTCCGAACGGAACAGAAGCTGTATTCAGTTGTTCAGGTAAAATTTTAGACCTTGCCGAG
>JAZSCO010000133.1:0-14388 GCA_045602965.1 Acutalibacteraceae bacterium
ATGAATGTGAGCATCTTCATACACTTGATAACATCTGCATCATCGACATTTCTCCAATACTGATAGAACTCGTAGGGAGATGTCTTTTCGGGATCAAGCCAAACCGCACCGGAAGCAGTTTTACCCATCTTCTTGCCCTCAGAGTTGAGGAGAAGAGTGATTGTCATTGCATAAGCGTCCTTGCCGAGCTTTTTACGGATAAGCTCTGTTCCGCCAAGCATATTTGACCACTGGTCATCACCGCCGAACTGCATATTGCAGCCGTATTCTTTATAGAGATGATAGAAGTCATAGCTCTGCATAATCATATAGTTGAACTCAAGGAATGAAAGACCTTTTTCCATTCTCTGCTTATAGCATTCTGCACGGAGCATGTTGTTAACCGAGAAGCAAGCGCCTACTTCACGGAGAACATCAACATAGTTGAGGTCAAGAAGCCAATCAGCGTTGTTGATAAGCATAGCCTTGCCGTCGCTGAAATCAATAAAACGGCTCATCTGCTTTTTGAAGCAATCAACGTTATGCTGAATTGTTTCCTTGGTGAGAACCTGACGAAGGTCACTTCTGCCTGAGGGGTCACCGATCATACCTGTGCCGCCGCCGAGAAGTGCGATAGGCTTATTACCTGCCATCTGAAGTCTCTTCATGAGGCAAAGAGCCATGAAGTGACCAACATGGAGGCTGTCAGCCGTAGGGTCAAAACCGATATAAAAAACTGCTTTGCCGTTGTTGATAAGTTCTCTGATTTCTTTTTCGTCTGTTACCTGTGCAATAAGTCCTCTTGCAACAAGTTCTTCATAAATCTGCATTTTTATTACATCCTTTCGGTATTATTTACAACATTATAAAAATATACATTATTAAATTATGTTTTGTCAAGACCTTCAAAAGCTTTGAGCCATTCTTCGGCTATAATCATATGTCCCGCAATGCTCGGATGAGTGCCGTCCCAAACGAAATATTCTATTCTCGATCTTTCGGCATTTTCCTTAATCTTATCATAAAGCGGAACAAAGACACAGTTAAACTCTTCGGCAACTTTCTTTGTTGCCGCTCTGATTCTTATATTCGCCGCCTCACGGTATGCAACCGAATCCTCGGGGTCATTACTGTCGGGTCGTTTGAACGGACCTTCCACTCCGTCAGGATGAGGTGAATTCTTATAAGAATAATCCGATTTGTCAAGAGGAAAATAAAACGGTTCGCAAATAATTATTTTTATATCTCCGAGTTCGTTTTTTGTTTTTTCGAGAATCGCACGGAGATTGGTTTCATGGCGGTTTGCCGCTTCATCGGGGGTGATTTTATCAAAATATCCGTATCCTCCGTCATTGACGCCAACGAGTATGCTGAGCACTGTCGGCTTATTGTCAATAACATCTTCCTGCCATTTTTCAAGCAGTCCCTCTGCAACTTCGCCGGAATAACCTTTATTTATAAATTTCGGCATATTCTCGGCATTATCAAGCGCAAGCTTTGATGCAACTATGTACTGATAACCGTGACCCATAATATGGTTACAGTCCATGCACCTTTCTCTGTTGCCGTCAGTTATGGAGTCGCCGGAAAAAAGAACAACATCATTTTTATTAAGTTTCATATCATTTCAGCTCCATAAGAATATCATACGCTGTTTTTGCATCCTCTTCGAAATTCTGAACTTCCGCTTCGATTGAGCAATACTCAACTCCGATTTCCTTCAACGCATTAACAAAACTTGCCTGACTGAATTTGTCGTTTTCGGCAGGAAAAATCCTTTTTCGTCCGAGTGAAGGGTCGGGATTGGGATTTGATGTATGCGCATGAACAATCCAGCCTTTATAATCAAGCAGACTTTCCATGCTCTCATTCTGCACATACATATGCGCAACATCCGCAAGCACTTTAATATAATGAGAATCAATCGCTTTCGCAACCTCAACACCGTCAGCAACCGTATTTATTGCATTGCATTCTTCGGGGCGCAGAGGTTCAATTGCAATGATAATATTATATTTTTCGGCAAGCGGAAGTGCATGATTTTTAAGAAAGTCAATTATCTCAGCTCTGCCTTCTTCAAGAGTCATTCCGTCAGGAATTCTTCTCGCTGCCGATGAGCCGAAAACAAGATATTTCAGACCGAGATACGATGCATTTTCAAAAAGCTTTACAAGATACGAATCAATCTCATCATAATTCTTTTCTTCGCCGACAATCCTAAGTCCAATAAAACAATTTGCCGCAACAACAGGCAAACCGGTTTTCTTCATTTCATCAAGATAAGCCTTATCTTTTCTTGCTATCTCCTGACAGTGGCTCTCGGAATAATCATATCCGACAGCCTTCATATATTTCATTTTCTCAATATCTGTTCCGACGCATATTCCGAATTTCATATCATTTCCCCCTTGCATTATTGAGCATTTCTTTTGCGGTTTCTATCTGCAACGCGGTAACATTTCCGCCTGCTGTTATCCTTGCTATTTCAGCTGCTCTGCCTTCAAAATCAAGGGTATCTATCTTTGTATAAGTTTTTTCATCGTCAACAGATTTGCTGATTTTCATATGTTTATCCGCCTGAGCGGCAATTCTCGCAAGATGAGTTACGCAGATAACCTGTCTGCCCTTCGAAACCTCATAAAGCTTAAGGGCAATTTTCTCCGCCGCAGAGCCGCTGACGCCTGTATCAATTTCATCAAAAATAAGGGTTGAAATATTATCCTTATCCGAGAGAACGTTCTTTATCGCAAGCATTATTCTTGAAAGTTCGCCGCCCGAAGCAATTTTCGCAATCGCTTTCGGCTCCTGACCCGGATTTGCGCTGATAAGAAATTCAATCGCATCTGCCCCCCTTGAAGTGAGTGCGGTTGCTTTTCTGTCAACAACAAAGGTAACTTTCGGCATATCAAGAAATTCAAGTTCGGCCTTAACCTGCTTTTCAAATTCCCTCGCCGCAGTCATACGGCTGTCTGTAAGTCGCGCGGAAAGAATTTTTATTTCGTCTGAAAGAGCATAAAGTTTCTCTTCAAGCTCCGCTATTCTTCCGTCAGAAACCTCAATCGAATTTCTCTCTTCAACCGCTTTTTCAAGGCAATCAAGAATATCGCTTTCGTTTGCGCCGTATTTCATTGACATTCTGTAAAGGAAATCCAGTCTTTCGTTAATCTCCGTAAGCCTTTCGGGACTGAAATCAAAACTGTTTAGAAGTTCCCTGACAAGTGAAGAAATATCAGAAAGCTCATATGTCACGGCTCGCATATTCTTCGCCGCTTCCTTTGCACTTTCAAAGAATTTTGAAGCGGTATCAAGCTCATGTGCACAATCCTCCGCACCCGTTAAAAGACCGTTATCGTCACTCAGAGAGGCATATGCTTTTTCGAGCGATTTTACAACTTTTCCGCTGTTCTGAAGCAGTTCTTTTTCTTTTGAAAGTTCTTCACGCTCACCGATTCGGATATCCGCATCGGTAATTTCTTTTATCTGAAAATTGAGATAATCAAGCCTTGCAGCCTTTTCATCTCTCGTATCATAAAGTGAATCAAGTTCTTTTTTAACAGACACCAGCTCTGTGAAAACGCGTTTATACTCCCCTCTCAGCTCTTGATTTTCAGCGAGAAGGTCGATGAATCCGCAATGCTTATCGGGCGACAAAAGCGCCTGACTGTCATGCTGACCGTGAATATTTATAAGACCCGAGCCGACTTCTTTGAGAGCTGAAACCGTTACGGGACAACCGTTTATGCGACATGAATTTTTGCCCGAAAGTGAAAGCGAACGGCTCAAGACAAGAGTTTTATCGGGCATTTTTTCAATACCCATCTCATCGAGGATTTTCTCCGTTTCATAATTTATATCCGAAAATGACGCAAAAACTTTTGCACTTTCGGCTCCTGAACGAATAAGCTCTCTTGAAGTTCTTTCGCCAAGCACGGCATTAATCGAGTCAATCACTATAGACTTACCCGCACCCGTTTCACCCGTCATAACATTAAGTCCCGGGTCGAATTCAAGCTCCGCACTTTCGATAACGGCTATATTTTCGATTTTTAAACCGACTAACATAAAACTTTTCTGTTCCCTTCAAAAATCAACCGAGAAGCTCTGCAATAGCCTCTTTCATACTGCTCGCAAGCTCAGGTGTTCTGCAAAGCGCAAATATGGTATCGTCGCCTGCGAGAGTACCGACAAGACCGTCCCAATGCATGGAGTCAAGAGCCGCACATGCCGCCTGAGCCATACCTGTGTAGCATTTGATAACAAGAGTATTGCCTGCATAATCTGCAGAAATAACGGAGTGGCTGAAAATACTTCTGTATTTTCCGAGAAGCTCACCAGATTCACCGTTATCAACCGCATAGCGGCTTCTTCCCATTTCGTCAACCTTTTTAACAAGTCGCAAATCTTTGATATCTCTTGAGATTGTCGCCTGAGTTGTATCAAAACCCTCATTGCGCAGCATTTCAAGAAGATCGGTCTGGGTTGAAAGGCAGTTTTCTTCGATTAATCTGATTATCGCTTCATGTCTTTTCTTTTTCACGTTTTTCATCCTTTCGCAACAAAGACATATTTATTATCGTCTCTGTGCTAATTTTTTATATAAGATATCGATAAAATTATCCGATTTGATTCTGATAAAATCTGCCGTTAATTCGGCTCTGGAAATTTCCGCGCGGCATCCGGGTGCGATAACAATCGGCTCTGCGCCGTCACTCGATATGCAAAGCGGTAAATCCTCTGCAGAGGTTACCGTTATTACCGCATCGGGTCTGAAAATCAGCGAGCGGTCAACAAGAGAATGAGGACACAGCGGTGTCAGAAGTATGCTTTCAAGCTCCGGGTCAACTATCGGTCCGCCTGCCGAAAGTGAATATGCAGTTGAACCTGTCGGAGTCGAAACAAGCACACCGTCACAAAGATAGCTGTTGAATATTTTGCCGTCAAGAGCTACGTCGATTGCAGTCATCCTCTGCTTTTCTTCGTTGGTTATAAGACAATCATTGACGCAAAAGCCTCTGTCACTCACATTTCCGTCGGCATCAATGATTTTTAACTTGAGCAAAAGTCTTTTATCGAGGGTATAACCGCCGTCGATAAGTCTTGAAAGAAGATTCAGCTCGTTATCTTCAAGCCCTGCCATGAACGCAAGCCTGCCGGCATTGATTCCGAGAATTGGCTTTCTCTCGGTTACGGCAAGTTTTGCAGCGTGAATTATTGAACCATCACCGCCTATTGCAATCACTGCATCGCACCACGAAACGGCTTCTTCAACAGGAAGAAACGCTGCTTCCGTAAACTCAAATTCATTTTTATATTCCAAAGAAAAGCAATACTCTGCACCGAGATTTTTCAGTCTTTCGCATATTCCCGATGTAACATTGAACGCTTCTTTTCGGGTTAAATTCGGCATAAGAACAATTTTCATTTTCTTATCCCCTTATTTATCAAGATTTTCGTGTGAACGCTCAACAAGCTCCGCGACGGAACCTTCCCAGAGCATTTCACCGTTTTCACATTTTTCTATGTACATAAGATACTCAATATTCCCTTCGGGACCTTTTATTGGAGAAAAATCAACATTGAGAACTTTGAAACCGCTTTCAGATGCAAATGCCGTTATATTTGAAACAACATCCTCATGCACGCTCTTATCACGGACAACGCCTTTTTTTCCGATATTTTCTTTTCCTGCTTCAAACTGCGGTTTTATAAGACAAACAGAATGACCACCGTTTTTAAGAAGTGTATGCATTACAGGCAAAATGAGTTTCAGAGAAATAAACGAAACATCAACGCTTGCAAAATCAATCTCATCAGGCACTTGATCACGGGTGACATATCTGAAATTTGTTCTTTCAAGATTCACGACTCTTTCATCACAGCGGAGTTTCCATGCCAACTGACCGTAGCCGACATCGATTGCATAAACCTTGCTCGCGCCGTTTGTTAACATACAGTCGGTAAATCCGCCCGTTGATGCACCGATATCCATGCAGATGCAATTGCTCAAATCAAGGCCGAAGCTTTTCATCGCTTTATCAAGTTTCAGACCGCCTCTGCTGACAAAGGGATTAACCGCACCCCTTACTTCAATAACATCTGTTTCTTTTATATTCACGCCGCCCTTAAGAGCCTTCTGACCGTTGAGATAAACACTTCCTGCCATAATCATGGCTTTTGCTTTTTCTCTGGTTTCGGCGTATCCTCTTTCGTAAACAGCAACATCAAGCCGCATTTTTTCACTCATATCTGAACCTCTTTTTCGATTTTGTCAACCATACCGTCAGCATCCATCGAATATTTTTGCATAAGCCTTGCAACACTTGCATGAGTAACGAATTCATCCTCAACCGCAGTTATTGAATACCTGCCTTTGAATCCGTTTTCAAGAAGAAGCGAGCCGAATTTTTCGGCAACTCCGCCCGAGCGCACACCTTCTTCAAAGAAGAAAACATTTTCACATTCAAGAGCATTTCCAACCGCGCCAACAGGCATTGGCTTGATTTTATTGAGCTTGACTATTTTAACATCAAAGCCCTTTAAACGAAGCTTTTCAGCCGCTTCAAGTGCATTGAAATAAAGTCTGCCGTAAGTCACAAGAGCAATTTTTCCGCTACCGACAACATCATAGTCCTTACCTGCTTTTTCTTCGTCTGAGGTTACAGGCATACTGCCTCTCGGATATCTGACAACAACAAGGTTTTCATCCTTATAGAAAGCATTGTAAAGAGCATTGTTGAGCTCGGAATAGGTTGCGGGAGAATAAACCGTTGTGTTCGGAATGCTCTGCACAAGCGCCGCATCAAAAAGACCCTGATGGGTTTCGCCGTCTTCACCGACAAACCCGGCTCTGTCAACGGCAATAATCATTTTCTTTCTCTGAAGCGCACCGTCATGAATAAGCTGGTCAATACTTCTCTGAAGAAAAGTTGAGTATACCGCAAAAACCGGAAGCATTCCTGCAGCAGAAAGACCGCTTGCAAAAGTAACTGCGTGCTCTTCGGCAATACCGACATCAAAAAATCTGTCGGGATAAGCTTTTGAAAAATCTTCAAGACCAGTACCCAGAGCCATAGCCGCCGTAATTGCACAGATTCTTTTATCTTTTAACGCAAACTCCGAAAGAGCCTTTCCGAAACGTGAAGAATAACTGTCACCGCCGCTTAGTGACTCACCCGTATTTATATCAAATTTTGAAATACCGTGGAATTTTTCAGGTGCGTTTTCCGCATAGTCATATCCCCTGCCCTTAAGGGTGTTGATATGAATAACTACAGGACGCTCAACCATCTTTGCGCTGTCCATGGCTTCACAAAGCTTTGAAATATTGTGACCGTCAATCGGTCCGATATATTTGAATCCCAAGTCTTCAAAGAAAGAGCTGGAATAAATTATATTCTTTAAAGTGTTTTTCAGTTTAAAAATATGGTTCGAAAGCGATTTCCCGATAAGAGGGATTCTGTTGAGAGCTTTTTCCGTGCCCGTCTTGAATCTGTAATACTCAGGCTTTGCTCTGACGGAAGCAAAATATCTTGCCATAGCACCAACATTTTCGGAAATCGACATTTCATTATCGTTAAGAATAACAATAAGTCTTGTTTTTGTTGAGCCTGCATGATTGAGTGCTTCATAAGCCATTCCGTTGCCGAATGAACCGTCACCGATAACGGCTACAGCATAATTCTTGTTTCCCTTTGCAGCGTTTGCAGCAGCAACGCCTGCCGCCTGTGAAATTGAAACACCTGCATGACCTTCATAAAAGCTGTCGTGCTCGCTTTCATCTGGACGAACAAACCCCGATATTCCGCCCTCTTTGCGCAAAGTGGAGAAGTTCTCATATCTTCCGGTTAAAAGCTTATGAGTATAAGCCTGATGACCGACATCCCATATGATTTTATCATCCGGTGAGCGGAAACACTTATGCAAAGCAACGGTCAATTCAACCGTGCCGAGATTCGATGCAAGATGTCCGCCCGTTGATGCAACGGTATCAATCAGCACCCTGCGTATCTCTGCGCACAGCGATTCAAGGCTTGCACCGTCAAGACTCTTCAAATCAGACGGTTGCTTAATATTTTCAAGAATTGTTCGATTCATAAATCAGTTTTTTCTGCTCGCGAGCATATCGGCAAGCTGAGTCAGAAATTCTCCTTCACCACCGAAAATATCCAATACATCCTTTGCGTCTTGCGTAAGTTTTTCGGCATATTCAGCCGATTTTTCAAGTCCGAGAAGTGAAACATAAGTTGATTTTTCGTTTTCACTGTCACTTCCTACAGGCTTTCCGAGAGTTTCGGCATCGCTTGTCACATCAAGGATATCGTCAACTATCTGGAAAGCAAGTCCTATATTTCCGCTGTAGATTTCAGCGGCTTTTATTTTTTCTTCATCGGCACCTGCAGCAATGCATCCCATAACGCATGACACCCGCATCATTTCACCTGTTTTGAGCCTGTCCGTTTCTTTTATAACTTCAAGAGGGACAGACCTTCCTTCGTTTGCAAGGTCCATGACCTGACCTGCAATCATGCCCGAGCATCCGGCCGCTTTCGAAAGTTCAAGCCCCGCTCTCACCTTTGCTTGAGCACTTACTCCTTCTGCAGATAAAACCGTTTCAAACGCAAGAGTAAGAAGTGCATCGCCTGCAAGAAGTGCGTTTGCTTCACCGAAAACCTTGTGACTCGAAGGCTTTCCTCTTCTCATATCATCATCATCCATGCACGGCAAATCATCATGGATAAGTGAATAAGTATGAATCATTTCCGCCGCAAGAGCAAAAGGAATTGCTTTTTTGTAATCACCGCCGCAGATACGGCAGAATTCAAGCGTCAGCATCGGTCTTATGCGTTTTCCTCCGTTGCTCAGGGAATACGACATCGCTTTAAGCATTTCCGAAAGTCCCGATGATTCTCTGCCCTGAAATGATTTATCGGAAACATATTTATCCGCTGCATCATTTATAATACGCACGTATTCGTCGAATCGTTTATTAAAATCTGTCATTTGTTTTCTCCCGAAGAAAGTTCTGTTATTTTAAGCTGAGCGGCATCAAGGCTCTTTGAGCATTTTGCAGCAAGAGAAGTGCCTTCTTCATAAAGTTTCATCATTTCTTCAAGGGAAAGATTGCCGTTTTCAAGCTTGTCCACTATTTCTTCAAGCCTAGCAACAGCTTTTTCGTAAGTCATTTTTTCCATATTCAACAACCCTTTGTGTTTGTTACTTCACATTCAATATCACCGTTTGCGACTCTTACGTCAATCACGTCGCCTTTTTTAACGGTGGAAATATCATATATTATTCTGCCCTCTTTGCTCGCAACACTGTATCCCCTTGCGAGAATTTTGAGGGGACTCATTGCATCGAGCTTTGCACAGAGAGAAGAAAATTCCTTCGATTTAAACTCTATTCCGTGTTTCACCGCATTATCCATCGCTATGCTTGCACGGTCACAGCGTACACGGAGATTATCCACATAATTCTGAGGACTTAATCTTTGAAGAACGGATTTTTTTATTTCAAGCTTTGCACGCTCAACTCCGATTTTATCGCAAATTGCCGACTCCATACGCCAACTGAAGTTTCCGAGCATTTCTTTCTGCTGAAACATATCAGGCACTGCGAGTTCAGCTGCCGCAGAAGGAGTCGGTGCTCTTAAATCCGCTACAAAATCACAGATGGTGAAATCCGTTTCATGACCTACTGCGGAAATAACGGGAATCTCACTTGCCGCAACCGCTCTTGCAACAATTTCTTCGTTAAACGCCCATAATTCTTCAATTGAACCGCCACCTCTGCCGACAATGAGAACATCAGCCGCTTTTTGTTTATTGAATTCTTCTATTGCGGCTTTAATTTGCGGTGCAGCATATTCACCCTGAACGGCAACGGGACAAAGAATAAGCTCCGTCAACGGAAAACGTCTTGAAATAACATTGATTATATCCCTTATTGCCGCACCTGTCGGAGAGGTTACGACACCGACTCTCTGAGGATATTCAGGTATCGGCTTTTTCTTTTCCGCATCAAAAAGACCTTCTTTTACAAGCCTTTCTTTAAGCTGCTCAAAAGCATAACTCAACGCACCTATTCCGTCAGGCTGCATATCATCAATATACAGCTGATACTGACCGTCGCGCTCAAAAACAGAAACTCTGCCTTTGATTATGACGCTCATTGCATTTTCGGGCATAAACTTAAGACGCATATTTGCAGTTTTGAACATAACCGCTTTTATCGACGAAAATTCGTCTTTGACAGTCATGTAAAAATGACCCGTTTTATAATGATTTGTAAAATTCGAAATCTCACCCTGAACAAAAACAGTCTGAAGATTTCTGTCTTGCTCAATAATAGATTTCACATATCTGTTAAGCTGGCTGACACTCAATACAACTCCGTCAGACATCCTCTGCGCCTCCTCTCAAAGAGGCAAGATATGCAATACCTGCCGCATTGTCACAGGAAAAATCGGGATGTGCAAAACTTGCATTACAGAATAATTCCGTAATTTTACTTCTGATAATTGAATTCGACATTACTCCGCCTGCATATACAATCGGAAGATTGCCGTATTTATCAACTGCATATGCAGTCATTTTTTCAACGGTTTTTGACACGAAATCTATACAGTAGCGGGCAATATCCTCATGTCTTTCGCCGCTGTCAAGCATCTTCCTGCACTGATTCTCAAGCCCTGAAAGACTGCAATCACCGTCTTTTACACATATTTTAGGATTATAAGTTTTGTCAGAATTGAGTGCAAGCTTTTCAAGCTCTTTTCCGCACGGAAACGAAAGCCCCATCATAACTCCCGCACGGTCAACCGCTTGTCCGCAGTTGAGGTCAAGCGTTTCACCTATTATTTCAACATTGAAAACCTTCTCATCATCAGGAGAAACAAGAAGCATTTCGCTTGTTCCGCCAGAAACATGAAAGGCAATGAATTCTTCTTTTATAAGTTCTGTTCTTCCGCACGAATAAAGCGCAGCGGCAATATGTCCCGACTGATGCGAAAAACCGTGAACAGGCTTGTTCACCGAAGCACCGATACAGTTTGCAACATTGACGCCGACAAGGAAACACGGCATATATGACCCTTCGGCATCTCTGGGTTTTTCGGAAACCCCTATCGCATCAATCTCTCCGCCGTATTCATCAAAAAGCTCTTTCATCAAAGGATAAAGTCTTGCGGTATGATGAAAAACCGCATCACTCTGACGAAGCCCCTTTTCCCCCTCTTTGACGGGTAAAAGGAGCTTTTTCTGATATACTTCACCTTTTATACTGTCGTAAAGGCAGACGGAAGTTGTATAATTGCTTGTGTCAATTCCGAGAGTAAGCATTATTTTTCTTCCTTTGCAATTGAGCTGAGAATACCGTTTACGAATGAATAATCATCCTTCGATGCATACTTCTTGCAAAGTTCAACAGCCTCATTAATCGAAACTCCCACAGGAATGTCGTCATAGAAAAGAATTTCGCAGATTGCCAGACGCATAACCGCAAGAGCAACCTTGGAGATTCTGTTCATCTTCCATTTTACGGAATTTTTTTCAATGGAAGCATCAATGACTTCGAGGTTTTCCGTAACCTTAAGCACAAGATTTTTCGCGAATTCACTTTCGGCAATAATCTCGTTTTCCAGAGCTAATTCATAAAGCTCAGAAACGCTCACTTCCTCATTGAACGATTTTTCAAAAAGCAGAATAAAAGCCTGCTCTCTTTCTTCACGTCTTGTCAGCATAGTATTCCTCCGAGTAAAGGGGGTTAACCCAATATTACTCATCGATTATACCACCAAATGTTTAAATATACAACTATATTTTATAAAATATTTATTAATATTCCATTTCGATGATTGTGATATTATCAACAGGCAGTCCCGTATGTTTCACTGCAACCTCTTTGATTTTAACTACAGAAACATCATCAAGCGAACCGTTTTCAACTATAATTTCCGCATTTCCTCCGTTAAGAATAACAAGATTTTCGCATCCGACTTTTGCTGTTATGAGATTTTCAATATCGCTTTCAAGCGTTATCGCTTTTGCAAGTTCATCAAGAGTTTTGCTTGCTTTTGAAACTGCATCGGACGAAGATGAGCCATCTTTGATAATGTCATTCAAAGCTTCCGCAGCTTCATCATGAGCAGTCTTTCTGCGAAGTTTTGCACCTGCAAAATATTCCGTTGCCTGAGCCTGTGCGGCTGCATCTTCAAGCACGGCATCGGTTGAAATAACATATCTTGCATCGCCGAGATTTGCTCCCTCCTGAGCCTGAATCTCCGTTGTATCTGTCTGAGCGCCTGCCGACTCCGCCTGCGGTTTTGTATAATACCAATTCACAAAAACCGCCGCAGCAAGGGCAATAACGAGAGTTGCAAGCAACAACTGTCTTCTCCTGATTATCATAAATAAAACCTCCGTTTATGTATTTTTATGCATTAATTCATTTTTGCAACGCTTACTCTTGCGCTGCTAATATCAAGCAACGCTGTAACTGCTTCAATAATCTGTGCACGAACCGTTTCAGAACCCCCTCCCTCGCACACAACGGCTACTCCCCTGACTTTCGGTTCAGCTCTTCTGACAACTATTCCCTGCTCGCCTGAAGATCCGTCAATAATGACATATTCGTCTTTTCGCTCAAAACTGTTTTTTCCGCTGACATCAACATTCTCTCCGTAATCAAAATCATGAAGATAAATGTCTTCACTTCCGCTTTCAACCGTCACCATAACTCTTGTTGCTCCTGCGCCGTCAATGCTTGATATTATTGAGGTCAGGCGTTCTTCAAGCTTCTCGGAATATTGCTGAATATCCGTGGATGATGTTGTCGGTGTCAGCTGAGCCGAAGCGGTTTCTCCATTGGCAAAAAGCTCACTGACAAGCAATAGAACAACACCTGAAACAAGCAAAAAAATGACCGGTATAAGCTTCTTGTTTATGCGACTTTTGGCGCTCAGCTTTTCAATTGATTCCTTGATGATTCGGATTATGTTTTCCACCTTGAATACCGTTCCTTACTCTTCAATTATCTCTACGGGAGCACCAAGTTTTTCGCTGATTATTTCTGATAAATACTCTATCCCGGTCAATTCATTTCTACCGATAGCAACTGCTATTTTATGTATATTTATGCAGCCACTTTCATCCAGCGCAACATCTGCCATCACGGATACCACATCAACATCAAGTTCCGATGCAATTTCTTTTATCCTTGTTTCAACGGTTTTTCTGAAGCTGCTCAGCATACTCTCACGCACATCATCCGCATAAGGATTTTCATATTCCGTTTCGCCGAAATTCGCAAAAGCTTCAACAGAAAAATCGGAATCTTTTATCTCTGCAAGCGGAGAGCAAATAACCGCAACAACAAATATTCCGACAACTGCCCGAACTGTTTTATCCATCGACCCTCTCGGCACAATCACCGTTGCAAGAGTACCTGCCGCAGCAGCCGCAATAAGGCAAAGCGCCCAATTTTTCAGAATATCCATACTATTCACCCGTTCCGATAAACACAACAATTCCCGAAGTTATTATAAAAATCGCCGCACAAAGCAACAAAAGGGTATTCAGCATTGAAAAAACGAAAGTCAGACTTTTCAGTATCTCCGAGCACTGTCTGCAATCGAGCAAATCACTTATCATGCAGGCTAGTTTCAAAGAAACAGTCCACAGCGCAAGATTGATTATCACGGGAGCGGTTATAACAAAAAACACGATAATAACATATATCCCCACCGTATTTCTGACAAGCGACAGACTTCCGACAAGAGAAGAATATGCCTCAGCAATTGCACCGCCGACAACGGGCACAAATGTATTCGCTGCAAGTTTGACCCCCTTGGCAGCCATTCCGTCAACGGTCGCTGCCAAAGTGTTTTTCAGCGTCAGAAACCCCGTAAAAAGACTTGCCGCAGAAGCAAGAAACGTTGTTGCGGTTTTTCTGACGGTTTCGGATACGGCAGAAAGACGAAGAGTAGGAAAAATTGCGCCCGTTATATTGATCGCTCCGCAGATTCCGACAAGAGGCATTACAATATCCGCCGCAAAAACCTCAACAAACTGCGCCGCCGAAAACATAATTCCTTGAAAAGACAACGCTGAAACAGGATTTCCGCTGACTGTAACAACAGCTGCAAGCACAGGTATCAAAGCTTTTTCGAAAGTTGCACAAATCCCCATTGCAGATGACGCCGCACTGACACTTTGCATTGCCGGAGTAAATATTTCAATTATCAGAAAACTTCCGCAAATCAGATTGAGCACCGTTTTGCTCTTCTCATCATCAGGAAAAAATCCTGAGCATATGCTTACAAGCATAACCGCACCTGCAGATTTGAAAAGACACATCAGCGGCTCGTTTATGCCGTATTTGTCCAAATCCTTGATAAAATCCGTTATCGAT
>JAZSCO010000134.1:0-2306 GCA_045602965.1 Acutalibacteraceae bacterium
GATGGGTAAACACCTGCTGTGTGGTCAACAAAGTATGCATCGAAACCGTGCTTTTTGATATCTTCTTCTGAAAGATTCTTCGTAAGCTGGTAAACAATTGCACCGATCATCTCAAGATGCGAAAGTTCTTCTGTACCTACATCGGAAGTGAAATGGTCCCTTTTACAGTTTAAATTCCACTCAATCGGCAGAGGAAAAAGCCGAACCTACAAAACCACCTCAATCGGTGCAGATATCAGCACCGATAAGAGGTGGTTCAGTGTTTTTGTGAGAGTAATTTAACAAATTGGAATTTGTCTGGCTTTTAATTTTTGGATAAGTTCAAAAATATTTCTATCTTTTCCGCATCTTTATATCCGAGCTGATACAATTTGTTTAATCCGATTTTATTCCTTGTAGCCGTTTTAATCCCAAAACAATCTTCAGGATAAAGTATCAGCACTTTACCTTGTTTTTCAAGTTCAAGAATTTCATTTATTCTATTATGATATAATGTGTGTGACATTGTTATAGCTTTTGCAATTCGAGGATACTTAAAAAGCAAAGGATTGACAAGCCATTTGGGAAAGGCTGATTTCTTATAGCTGATAGGAAGCGTCAAACAAATAATCAGTTTATCGCAACCATCATCAAATGCTTTTTTATACGGAATCGGATCAGAAATTCCGCCATCAAAATATCTTCCGTTTTTAAACAAAACAGGTTGACGGGTTGCTATAGGTAACGCACAGCTTGCCTTTAACAAAGTAAAATCATCATATTCTAAATCACTTTTATAAAAATATTTCTGTTCAGCAGTCTGTGCATCCGTTACTGCGGCAACAAACTTTTTAGGTGATTTCATTATGGATTTAAAGTCCAGTGGATTCTTACCGTAACTGTTTGTTATATCGGAATAAATATAATCAAGATTTATATACATTCCTTTGTTGCAATAGTTGCCTACACTCATATATTGTTTTTCAAAAGAATAGTCCTCATAAAAGCTTTTTAATCGTCCCCGCTGACCTGCTATGTAAGTAATAAGGTTTGCACTTCCTGCAGAAATGCCCAAACAATATTCAATATCAATAGAATTATCAAGAAGATAATCGATAATACCGCTTACATAATTTCCTCTTAATCCGCCGCCGACATCCATTATTCCTACCATGATGTACCTCATTAAATTCTTATTTTTCGAACTCAATCAAGCTCTGAGATTTTCTCTTCAAGCTTCTGAACGAACTGACCAACAAAATAACCGTCAATAAAACGGTGGTTAACGTCAAGAGTCATATTGATAATATACTTGCCGTTTTGTTCTTTGTATTTACCCCATACAAGAATCGGTGCTGTATCATCTTTGAGTTTCGGGTCGGTGTAATCACGCTCGTTTGAACACATTGTAATATCCGCCCAAGGGATGCACGAAAAAACAATCTGCGATTCTCTTAATCCTCCGAGAGAATATACAGACAGAGGATTGTTTTCACTTTCCATTCGGGCATTTGTTGCAAATTCAATAATATCTCCGTCACAAGGAAGAGACACCATATGAAAACTCGTTGCACCTTTTTTCAAATCAGTGAAACAAGGCACACGGCGGTCAATTTTAAAGACTTTGTTATCCTCTGTTTCAAGCAGAAATTCGTCAATTTCGTTAATTGATTTAGTGCAAAGATATACCAGCGAATAGTAGAACGAAATCTTGCTTTTTTTTGTAAATGCAAGCAGATTTGTTACGTCAATATTGATCGCCACGCAATAATGCGGTGTTGCAATTTTTGAATAAAACTCAAAATGCTCTTTTCTGTCCCAAGTATTTATATCAATTTCTTTTCTCATAAAACACCTCTTAAAATTTTTATTTGTTTATTTCTTCTTTTTTCGGTGCCGTAAGTTTGTGATATATTTCATAAAATAGCTTATCAGAAAAAAGTTTCGTTGTCTCATCACTCAAAAATATCAATAATTAATTTGCGTATTTCTTCAATTGCTATATTAAATATCTGACGGATAAATCTTACGGCTTTTTCAAAAAAGTTTTCTTTATCAAGTTCAGCATCCTCTCCGTCGGCGGAATAACAGCCGATATTGTTGCTTGTTATTTCATTGCCGTAGAAATCTGTCATGCAACCGTCTTCAACCTTAAAACCTGCACCGATTAATGGTGAGCCTTCTGCAAGCTGATATGCTTTTATCGGGTCATCTCCGCCCACAAATCCGGGAAGAGTGTTCAAAGCGTCTTTGTCAAATGAAGGATTGAAAGTATTATAATAGCAGTTGTTTGCAAAAACGTTGTTCCAGGTTTTCGCTTCTTCATT
>JAZSCO010000135.1:0-7297 GCA_045602965.1 Acutalibacteraceae bacterium
CCTTCTTGACGAAGCTTGCACCTGCGCAAATCTTCGCAACAAGCACATAAGCGATTTTGAGATTGCTTCGGCAGAGCTTGAGGAGCTTGAAGCTCATGAAACCGAGCTTATGGAATCAACCGAAGAAAAGGATTATGAAGAAATCGCAAAGATAAAGGCGGAAATCATTCAGAAGAAGGAAGATGTTGCAAGGCTTGAAGAGCTTGCATCGGATAATCACGTTACCGAGGATGACCTTGCAAGAGTTATTCAGCTCTGGACAGGTATTCCTGCAAGCAAAGTTATTGAAAGCGACCTTCGCCGACTTTCTACTCTTGAGGATAATCTCAAGGCAGGAATTATCGGTCAGGATGAAGCTGTTTCTCTTGTTGCTGCCGCAGTCAGAAGGGGCAGAGTCAGAATCAGTCCGCGCCGCAGACCTGCATCGTTTATTTTTGTCGGACCTACAGGCGTAGGCAAAACCGAGCTTGTAAAGCTTCTTGCAAAAGAGCTTTTTGACACACCGGAAACCCTTATCCGTCTTGACATGAGTGAATTCATGGAGAAACACTCTGTTTCAAGAATTATCGGTTCACCTCCCGGATATGTTGGCTATGACGAAGCGGGACAGCTTACCGAAAAGGTGCGCCGCAAGCCTTATTCCGTTGTTCTTTTTGATGAAATTGAAAAGGCGCATCCCGATGTTATGAATATTCTTCTTCAGATTCTTGACGAAGGCAGAATAACCGTCGCTCAGGGCAGAACGGTCAACTTTGAAAATACTGTTATTGTTATGACTTCAAACGCAGGCAGCAACAGAGGCTCGGGTGCACTCGGCTTTGCCAAAACAAAGAATGAGGCATCGAAAGAAAGAGCGCTCAAAGCCCTCAACGAATTCCTTCGTCCCGAATTTATCGGCAGAGTTGACGAGGTTGTGGTTTTCAACGATCTTTCACTTGATGATTACAAGCGAATTGCCGTGCTTATGCTCAGCGAGCTTGTTGACCCTCTCACTGACAAGGGAATCACCTTTACGTGGAATGATGAAGCGGTTTCTCTCATTGCTGAAAAATCCGTTGACGGACCCAGAGGTGCAAGAGATTTGCGTAATGTCATCCGCAAGAATGTTGAGGATGTTATAACAGAAAGAATCGTTAACTCCGAATCAGGAATCAAATCGGTTGCTCTCACAACCGAGGGTGACAGGATAATCTGCAATTTTGCATAAAATCAAAACCGTATCACTTTGCGTGATACGGTTTTTTTGATCGTTTAAGAATGATATTTTTCTGAAATAATTTTACAACTGCTTTGCAAAAGACTTTCTTTCTCTTGTTTCGAAAGCACTGTAATGCTTTTTTCGTTTTCAAGTTCACTCAGTTTTTCAAAAAAAAGCTCGTTGTCAAGTTCTGCATATGCTTCATCCCAAATAGTTGTATAGTCGCTCATTATAAGTTGATAAAGCTCTTTTTCTTTATTTATGATATCAAGTGAAAAGAAATCCTTGGCAGTAATGCGATTTTTATATCTGTCTGCACAGAAAAGATAAGGTCCGGTAATAAACCGATCGTCAATTTTATATGTGTCGCTGAAAATGGGCTTTTCAGTGAAACGGATTTCAAGATTTAAACCATAATTATGCATGCAGTTAACAAGATCTTTGAATATATATATATAATTCAAAGATGTATCTTCTTCACCGTATACCAACGAATATGTTTTTGACCATGGAGGAACAGCGAGAATTCTTATTGTCATGTTTTTGCTTCTTTTGCAAGCTGCTACAAGTGCGTTTCTGAAAGATGGTTTGCTTGTCATGATCAGTCTGTATCCGGATATCCAGATTTCTTTGCGGCAATTCGGAATGGCTTTTTCCAGCAGCTCATTTTTATTGAATTGCAGATTTTCTATGCCGAAGCTTTTCAGAGTGCTGATAAACTTATCGTTTTTGGATTCTCTTATTTTTAAAAAAGTATCCGAGAGCAGACAAAGAACAGAAGCCATAAATGAAGTGGCAACAGCTAAAGACAGCTCATGAACTATTTCCGAATCGGAGTTTATCCAGATAAATATAAAAAGAATTGATATTACAGATAAAAGAGAAAAAAAGAAAATGTTACCGCTTAAACGGTATTGGTTTATATATTGTTTTAAAGATGTTTTGGAGTGAGTATAAATATAGTATATTGTATCTATTCCGTTTCCTCTGTCATTGTTCAGATAACAGTGCTCATGAAAACCCATAGATGATAATATTCGGATATGAGCCGCGTTTGTAGACCATGTCCTGACAAATAAATAATATTTTTTGAATCGCTTTATCATTTCGGAATAAAATTTTCCTGCGATTCCGTTATGTCTGCAGTCAGGGTGTACTATTACGGTAGTAATATAAATATTGGGTGTAAGGTCAGAAGGAATATGCTCACAAACATAATTCTTTTTGAATGACATGAACGCAACAACTCGCTCATTTTCAAAAGCAACCAGAGCGGATTGCGAGGCGATTTTTTCGAAATATGGTTCGGGAATGTCGGCAGGTGTATCTTCCGGAGAAAAGCTTGTTTGAGTTGTAGAATTTCTGCCCGACAAAGGAGGTACAAACTCTTTGTCGCAAAGAATCAGAAGGTTGCGAATGGCACAGAGTATATCTTCATTTTCTATTTTTGTATAATATTTTATTTTCATAGTTTATCACCGGTTTTCATCTTATCAAACAGAAACTTGATTGTCATTAAAATCATTCTAAATGTATATACTGCCCGTGTTTCTTTGTGTTTTCGCCTCTTTGGATTGCGAATTCGGGGCAGCGGTGCAGACAGCCGAGGCACATTGCGCATTTGTCCTTTACCCATACCGGTTTGCCATTTTGAATTACGATGGCGTTTTCCGGGCATTTTTCGGCGCAAAGTCCGCAGCCGATACAGTTATCCTCAACCGAAAGGCTGCTTGTACGTCGCAGATTTTCGTAGTCTTTATAAAAACGGTCTGAAAAAGGTATTCGGCGGTAATCGTAGTTGCCTTTTCTGTGTCTGTTAATCTTTTTTATAATTTTTTTGGCAGTTACATCGGCTGATTTGTTTCTTTTTGCAACCTTGTTTTTATCGGACAAATCGTAAATCGGAGTCCACGTATCAGGCATTCTGACTGAATACTGAGCGCAGACCGTCATGTTTTTATCCGCAAGCATCTTCTTGATAATCTTGCTTGCACCGCCCGAAAGTCCTCCGAAAGTTGCAACGGTAAAAATATAATTCCCGTTCGTTTTTATGTTCATTTTTTTGATAAAACGGCAGAGTGTAATCGGCAGACCGAAATTGTAAACCGGAAAAACGAAACCGATATTTTCGTTTTTGTCGGCAATAAAGTTGCATAAATCTTTTTTCAGGCATTCGGTTATGTCGGCATATCTGTCGTCCGTTTTTTCTGCAATTGTTTTCGCAATATGACGGCTGTTGCCCGTTGCGGAAAAATAAAAAATCACGATGTCACCCCCGACTGTATTGACTATTATAGTACAATTATTTATACTAATCAATAAGGGGATGATAAAATGAGTTTCAATCTTCACGAAAAAGCTAAAGAAAATATAATTGTTGTTGCCCACAGAGGCGCAAGCGGCGGAAATATTCCGTGCAATACGATGGCTGCTTATGAAATTGCACTAAAGCAGGGCGCAGATATGATAGAGGTTGATGTCAGCTGCAGCAAAGACGGAAAGCTTTTTCTCTTTCATCCGGGAATGGAAAAAGAACATCTCGGAAAAAGAATTCTTTTGCCCAGGCTTAATTATGAAAAAATCAGGAAATACCGTTATGTCAATTATGACAGAACCCCTACTCAATTTCCTCTTGCGGATTTTGACGAACTTCTTGAAACCTTCAAGGGCAGATGTTTTATAAATATTGATAAATTCTGGAGCAATCCGAAAAAAATTTATGAGGCCGTCAAGCGCCACGGAATGACGGACCAGATGCTTGTTAAAAGTGCACCGTCGGATAAGGTGTTTAAAATTCTCGAAGAAGTTGCGCCTGAAATTCCGTTTATGCCGATTGTCAGAGATGAGCATCCGCTTCATGAAATGCTTTTAAAGAGAGGTATCAATTATGTTGGCGTTGAGGTGCTTTTCGAAGAAGAAGACTCATATGTTGCAAGCGCAGAATTCATTGATAAAATGCACCGTGACAATGTTCTTGTGTGGATGAATTCAATTATATATAACCATAAAAAGCAGCTTACAGGCGGTCACAGCGATGATACCGCGCTTACGGTCAGTGAGGATTACGGTTGGGGCTGGCTTGTTGATAAGGGCATCGATATGATTCAGACCGACTGGACGATGATGCTTGTTGATTATCTGAAGCGTTCGGGAAAATATTACAAAAAATAAACATAACCCCGTTTGGAATTAACCAAACGGGGTGTTTTTATGAGGAGTTTATCTTTCTTCCGTATATGTAACTATGCTGTATCCCATTGGATAAGGTTCAACTTCCGGAGAATCGATGAAAGTCCTGAGGATATGAAGGAATATTATTTTATGTTCTTTAAAATCTCTTGAGCGCATACGGCTGATAACAACTTCACCTTTTAAAAAAGTGAGGACGTCGCCATCGTCATCGACAACCGAATCAAGGTGAACATAATCAAAATCGGGAAGTTTGTATTGATGGGCATAGTCGTCAAGTGTAAAACCTTCCGATCTCAAAAAAATACCGTCATATTTTAAAAGCCATTTTACAACTTCTTTTTTAAACTCTTTTTCACTGAGAAAAATATTCTTCATTATTTCGAGATGCCGAGTTCTTTGCAGCAATCGCAGACGATTTTCTGCATTTCTTCCATCTTCTTTTCAATATCCGCAACGAGTGCAAACTGAGTGCGGCATCTGATAAGATTGTGCTCGGGATATTCGGTTTTGAAATAAGTGTCGCCGTTGATGAAGTCGCCGAGGAAACGCATTCCGCATTCGAGTGTCATGAGCTTTGATGAGAATGCCAGCTGATCAATTTCGTTCTTTGTAAGGCTTTCACCGGCGGTGGTGAGATAGCCGAGAGTGTATGCCTTGAAGTTTTCGAGGCTGAGCGATACTTTTGAAATGTCCTTTTCGTCTTCTGCAGCGGTGTTTGCGCCGAAACGGATGCTGTCACCGAAATCATAGAGTGAAAGTCCGGGCATAACAGTATCAAGGTCAACGACGCAGATACCTTCGTTTGTTTCGTTGTCAAACATAACATTGTTGAGCTTGGTGTCATTATGAGTTACTCTCAGCGGAAGTTCGCCTGCATTAAGCATATCAAGAAGAATTGCACAGTCTTTTTCACGGTCAAGAACAAATTTTATTTCTTCCTCTGCCTGAGAAGCTCTGCCGGAAAGATTGTCGGCAACCGCCTTCTTGAAATCGGCAAATCTTGAAACGGTGTTGTGAAAATTGGGGATTGTTTCGCTCAGACTATCAATTGGATAATCTGCGAGGATGCACTGGAATTTACCGAATGCCTTTGCCGCATTGAAGAAAACTTCTGCGTTTTCAACGCTCTGGCATGAATGAGTGCCGTAAATAAAGTTATAGCAACGCCAGAAACGGTTTTCTGCGTCAAGATAATAGGGTTTACCGTCTTTTGCGGGAATAACATAGAGGCATTCTCTTTCAATGTCGCCGCCGTTTTTCCTGACATATTCACGCATATAATTTGTAACGCCCAGAACATTTTCCATGAGAGCTTCGGGCTGCTTGAAAACATATGTATTGAGTTCCTGAACAAGATATTTGTTGAGTTTTCCGTTTTCTTCGCGGAAATCAAAAACATATGTGTTATTTATATGACCGTCGTGAAGCTGAGAACTTTTTTCAAATTTGCCGTCAAATTTAAATGCGTTGAGAAGTTCCTTTACGATTGAATTATCCATATTTCTTACACCTTTCTTAGTTCAATAACTCCGAAAAATTCGGGTCGGTGAAAATCGGGTTTTTCTGTTTCAACAGGAAAAAACGAACCGAAATGAGGGTTCTTTGAAAGCTCGGCGCACTTATAAAAATTACCTTTTACCGTTGAATCATCAACGTGATAATCCGTGCCGTAAAGCTTGGAAATCAGCTTTTCGGGAATGATTATTTGATATCCCCATGCCGTTTTGCCGTTTTTGGTTATCTCTATTGTTTCTATAACAGGTTCAAGGTCGGTTAATTCCTTGATGAAAACTCTGTCGTGACGGCAAGTGCCGATTTGAGAGAGATAAACGCCGTTTTTGTTGACTTCAAAATTAATATAGCGGTTATCGTTTTCAACAGGCATGAGAAAAACCTCGAGACAACTGTCAGTATAAACGGGGTCGTCACGCTTTGTGCAGTTGCAAAGAATATCTTCCTCGAATGACCACAAAACAGCGTGTATACCTTCACCCTCAACGGCGAATATTGACGCGTAGCTTTCAGGATGAATATCACCGTCATTTTCCCACGGGAAATTTGCGATTTCACCGACAGGAAAATCCTTTATGAAATCTGTGCTTTTAAAAATCGGAGCAATCAATTTATTACCTCCGTATTTTATTATATTATTAAAACATTATACTATACTGTGTCGGAATAGTCAATAAATAAAAACGGGTACGGCATAAACCGTACCCGTTAAAAATTTTAAAATTACATAGCTTCAACGATAGCCTTTGTATCTCTTGCGATAACAAGTTCTTCGTTTGTGGGAAGAACGTAAACCTTAACTTTTGAGTTTGCAGTTGAGATTTCGCCTTCCTTGCCTCTGCGCATGATTTCGTTTGCTTCTGCGTCAAGTTCAACGCCGAGATATGAAAGGTTGTTGCAAACGTCTGCACGAAGGTCAATTGTGTTTTCACCGATACCGCCTGTGAATACGATAGCATCAACGCCGTTCATAGCTGCAACGTAGCTGCCGATGAGCTTGCGAACCTGATATTTCTGAATGCTTCTTGCAAGGTGAGCTCTTTCGTTGCCTTCTGCTTCAGCGGCGGAAACGTCTCTGTCGTCACTGCCTACGCCTGAAATGCCGAGAACACCTGATTTTTTATTGAGAATTGTATCTGTTTCTGCAGGAGTCCAGCCTTCCTTCTGCTGAAGATAGGTGATAACGGAGGGGTCAACTGCACCGCAGCGTGTACCCATGATGAAACCGTCAAGAGGAGTGAGACCCATGCTTGTATCAATGCACTTGCCGCCCTTGACAGCTGTGATTGAAGAACCGTTGCCGAGGTGGCAGGTAACAATCTTGAGATCTTCGATGTTCTTGCCCATAACCTCTGCGCATCTTGCGCTTACGAAGCGGTGAGATGTGCCGTGGAA
>JAZSCO010000136.1:0-2673 GCA_045602965.1 Acutalibacteraceae bacterium
CCTAACACCCCTTCCCGTCCCACTTCAGTTGTTACTTCAACCGATTCCGTAGTTACCTTTACGCATAATACCGTCTGCTGTGTAATTTCCTGTACTGTTGTAACAGTTTCGGCTGTTGTTGCTGCGGTTGTTTCTTCGGGAGTTTCTTTGCCGCACGATGCAAATGCAAAAAGCATTGAAAAAGCCGAAACAACTGCGATTATCTTTTTGCAAGAATTCATACGATTTCCTCCTTGATTTCATTTTAGTGTATTATAACACATATTCCGCTTTTTTTCAATCAGTAGAATTAAACGGTGCAATTATTGATTTTTCTGTTTTGAAGTGATATAATCAAAATATAAACAAAATGTTTCAGTTTTGTTAAATTTTATGAGGTGTTAATTATGAAAAAAATTATCAGTATTATTCTTTGTGCGGCGCTTGTTGTTTCAAGCTGCGGGATAATCGCTCTTGCAAAGGAAAAGAAAGAAACTCCCGTCATTTTTGTTCCCGGTTTCCTTCAGCCATATATGTATATTGAGGGCGAAAACGGTGCAGAGGATGATTATCTCTGGCTTCCCAAAAAAGAAAAAATTTTCGACAGAATTGTTGATGATATGCCGAATTTCCTTTTATCGATATTCGGACTTGTTTTAGGCGATGTTGAAAATTTCGGTGAAACCCTCGGCGGCGGTGCATATGCGATTGCTGAGAAGATGCGCTGCAATCCCGACGGCTCATCCGTTTATCCCGTTGTTCACTATAAGAACGATCCTGCAGAATCAAACGCGGCAAACCTTAAAAAGACTGTCAGCAAAGAAGCTGAAAGAAAAAATATTCTGTTTGAAAAATTCATGGATTATATCGATGCGAACGGCTATGCAAATCTTGAAAATGTTTTTGTTTTCGAGTATGACTCACGCCACGATGCAATTCAGATTGCAGAAGAGCTCCGCGTATTTATCAAGGATGTCAAGGAATATACAGGTGCTGACAAGGTGAATCTTTTCACTGTCAGCTACGGCGGACTTATCACCGCAACATATTTCTATTATTATATGAATGACAGGGATGTTAACAAAGCGGTTCTCAATGTTCCTCCTCTTCAGGGTACGGATTTCACCGACCATCTTTTCCGCAAGAATGTTGATCTCCCTCTTGAAACTCTTGTAGATTTTGTTGAATGCGTTCTCGGCGCAGGAACGGAAATTGCCGCAATATTCGAAGCGAACGACGGAGATTTTCTTAACAGAACTCTCAACAGTGCAAGTGACGGTATGCTTGATGTTGTCCGTTACTGGAGCTCGATTTATACCATCACATCACCCGATTATTACGAAGGTCTGAAGCGTGATTTCCTTGATCCTGTTGAAAGCAAAAATATTATTAAAAATAACGACATTATTCACTATGATATCATGCCTTCGATGACCGGGATTTTTGAAAAATGCGAAAGCAAGGGCATTGATGTTTCTATAATTACCTGTAGCGGCGTTAATATGTGCTTTGGTGATACTCTTAACGGCGATATTCTTGTTCCGACCTACAGTGCATCAGGTGCAAAGGTTGCCGAACTCGGCAAAAGATTTGCGGACGGTTATACAGGAGTCAGAACAACCTGTTCAGACCCGAAACATAACCATATTTCTCCTTCAATGGAAATCGATGCAACGTGCGCATATCTTCCTGAAAAAACATGGTTTATTGAAGATTCGTATCATGCACAGTTTGAGCTTGAAGATTATCTGATTAATCTTTGCGCAAAGCTTCTTTTTACCAACGATCTCAAAACAGTTCATTCCGACCCTGCCTACCCTCAGTTTGAATATTCCGATAATCCTCATCAGGGTATTCATGCAAAATTCAATAACAGTCTCACGGGTTATGTTTCTTCAGAGGATACTTCTCTCGTTGTCAGAAATGTTTACGAAGACACAACAATCAAGATAGTTTCGGTTGTTGCAAACGGTATGGATGTTGACTTTGACGTTCTCAAGTCAGGAATAATCAAGCCGGGCGAAAAGATTGAAATTCCTTTCAGCGGAGATATTCCCGAAGTGAGCGCAACGAGAGGCGACATAACAGTCAACTATGTAAAGGTTGGCATTGCAAGCGGACTTTGTTCGAAAGTTTTTGATATAACAATCGACAACGGTCCTGCTCCGGAATATAACGGAGGTATGGCGGATGCAGAATTTGACACAATGCTTGAAGCTGCAATTCCCGAAACAATCTATACATTCCTTGTGAAAACCACAACGAGAAGAGCGGTTGAATGCATGTTTGATACTGCAGCGCTTTTCTTTGCATAAAAAGCAACACCCTGCCGCGAAAAATTTTTTCGGCAGGGTGTAACACTTTTGATGCGGCCCACATAATCTGTGAATGTAAGCGGTTGGAAACAACGCTTCAGACCAGAACGGGGAGGTTAGATTATGGGTTGCGGATGCAATAACAACTGGTGCCTTTTCATCATTCTCATTCTTCTCTTCTGTAACGGCGATTGCGGTAACAACAACAGCTGCGGCTGCGGTTGCATGACACAGAGAAACAATGACTGCGGCTGCGGTTGCGGCTGCTAACAGGTAGCGAGTACCCTTGCCGCCTCTTCCATGGATAATCCGCCGGGGGAGGCGGTGAAATTTCTCGGAATTATGCTCTGCCAACGCAGGGCATAATTTTTTGCTTCCT
>JAZSCO010000137.1:0-7211 GCA_045602965.1 Acutalibacteraceae bacterium
TGTGAAAAAGCCAAAACTTTTGTTATATTATTGTTAAAAATGCTATATTAATAAAATCTTAAGAATTTATTTATTGCTTTTTAATTCTTTTCATGATAGAATAAGTCCGATTTTGTGACCTGGGGGTGTAATTACTTTGACAAAACCATTTTATAAAGTCAGAGAAATTAAAGATTTAAGAGATTTAATAACACAGAGTGCAGAGCTTTATGCAGACAGACCTGCATACGAAGTAAAAGACACAAAAGGCAATCACTATAACATTACATATAAAACATATTTAAGCCAGATCAGAGCCGTCGGTACTGCTCTTACCGACATGGGTCTTAAAGGCGAAAAAATCGCAGTCGGCGGCGACAACAGCTACGAATGGTGCCTTTCATATATGGCAACCGTAACAGGCGTCGGCGTTATTGTTCCCGTTGATAAAGAACTTCTTTTTGACGATATAAACAATATCCTCAACACTGCTGATGTTAAGCTTTTCTTCTGCGACAAGAGAGTTTATAAGAAGCTCATATCAAATAAAGAAAAAATCAAGAGTGACCTTAAGATTGTTATTATTCACGGCAAGGTTGACGGTGAAATGTGCCTTGATGAACTTATTGAAAAGGGTGAAAAACTCCTCGCTGAGGGCGACAGACGCTATCTTGACGCTGAAATCGACCCCAACGCATTAAGCTCTCTTCTTTTCACATCTGGTACAACAGGAATGTCAAAGGGCGTTATGCTCTGCCACAGAAACTTCTGTTCCGAAGTTATGGCGGCGATGGGTGTTATCAAGATTTCTCCCGATGACTGCGGCATTTCAATGCTTCCCCTTCATCATACTTACGAAAGCACAATTATTCTTTTCTTTGCTCCTTACTGCGGTGCAAAGGTTACATTCTGCGACGGTTTCAAATACGTTCTCAAGAACATGAAGGAATTCAGCCCCTCTATTTTTGTTGCTGTTCCCCTTCTCCTTGAAACAGTTCACAGACGCCTTATGAAGAAAGTCAGAGAAAGACCTCACGGCGAAGCACTCTTCAAGCTTGGTGCAGTTCTTGTTAAAGCGGGCGAAAAAGTCGGTCTTGACCTTAAGAAAGTTTTCTTCAAAGAAATCATTGAAACTTTCGGCGGCAACATGCGTCTTATCATCTGCGGCGCTGCACCCATTAATCCTCAGATTCTCAAGGATTTCGCAGCGTTCGGTATTCAGATTCTTCAGGGATACGGTCTTACAGAATGCGCTCCCCTTGCAATCATCAACCACGACAGACTCCGTCTTGCTGAATCCGTTGGTGAACCTCTTCCCGGCAGTGAAGCAAAGATTATCAATCCCGACCCCGAAACAGGCATTGGTGAAATCTGCGTCAAAGGCGACATGGTAATGCTCGGTTACTTTAACAACCCCGAAGAAACCGCAAAGGTTATCGATGAAGACGGCTGGTTCCATACAGGCGATCTCGGTTATGTTGACAAGAAGGGTCATTACTATATTTCGGGAAGAAGCAAGAACGTTATCGTTACCAATAACGGTAAGAACATCTACCCCGAAGAGCTTGAGTATCATCTCGGAACAGACATCCGCGTTGGCGAAAGCATCGTTATCGAAGACGAAAACAACAAAGGTGAACCCATTGTTGCCGCAAGAATTTTCCCCAACTTTGAAGAACTCAAGGAAATCTACGGCAAGGATGAAAGCGAATTCTCAGACGAAGAACTTCACGATATCATGGGTGAAGTTGTTGACAACGTTAACAGCAAGCTCCCCTCATACAAGAAGATTGTTTCTTTCAAAATCAGAAGAACTGAGTTTGTAAAGAATACAACCTCAAAGATTCTCAGACATAAAAACAAAGACTAAATAATAAGAGCCTTCGGTTTACCGAAGGCTCATTTTTTTATCTGATGCCGTAGTTTTCAATGATATAGTCCATATCCTTATCACCTCTTCCGGAAAGGTTGATAAGAACGGAACCTTTGTCCATACGCTGTGCAAGCTTCATACCGTATGCAACCGCATGAGAGCTTTCAATTGCAGGAATGATACCTTCAAGTCTTGAAAGCTTATAGAATGCATCGATAGTTTCTTCGTCATCAATAACATCGTACTTAACTCTGCCGATTTCCTGAAGGAATGCGTGTTCGGGACCGGATGAAGGATAATCAAGTCCGCTTGCAACCGAATAAACAGGGGCAGGTTCACCGTTTTCATCCTTAAGCATAATGCTGTTGAAACCATGCATTATACCTTCTTCGCCGTATTTGAGGCTCGCGGCATGGTCACCAAGCTTAGGACCTCTGCCGAGAGGTTCAATACCGTAAATGTCAACAGGGTCATTGAGGAATCCCGCAAAAAGACCTGCAGCATTTGAGCCACCGCCAACGCAGGCAACAATTGCATCGGGAAGATGACCTGTCATATCAATGAACTGTTCTCTGGATTCGATGCCTACAACGCTCTGGAAATCACGCACCATCATAGGGAACGGATGAGGTCCGAGCACTGAGCCGATACAATATATCGAATCCTTATATTCTTTGCTGTATGCGTCAAAAGCGGCATCAACCGCCTCCTTGAGAGTCTGGAGACCGTGAGTAACCTCAACAACATTTGCGCCGAGAATCTTCATTCTTGCAACGTTTGGAGCCTGCTTCTTGATATCAACAGAACCCATATAGATATCGCATTCAAGTCCGAAATATGCGGCAGCGGTTGCAAGAGCAACACCGTGCTGACCTGCACCTGTTTCTGCGATAACCTTTTTCTTACCCATATATTTTGCAAGAAGAGCTTCGCCCATGCAGTGGTTGAGCTTATGAGCGCCCGAATGATTGAGGTCTTCACGTTTTGCATAGAGCTGAACTTTTCCGCCGAGAGAATCGGAAAGTCTTTCGAGGTGGGTTACGGGAGTGGGTCTGCCCTGAAATTCCTTGCGGATTCTGCGAAGCTCAGCAATGAACTTCCTGGACTGACAAATTGAATAGTAGGCTTCAGTGATTTCGGCCATAGCCTCCTTGAGCTTATCATCAATATAGACTCCGCCGTACTTACCGAAATATCCGTTTTTATCTGGATAATTGTTAAAATAAGTTTCAAAATCAACATTATTAAGTTTCATTGTTTTTTCCTCCAAAAAAATAAAATCCCCGACAGAATTCAATTCTGTCAAGGACGAATAATAATCCGTGGTGCCACCCTGATTCACGGCGATGCCGTGCACTTTGTGGGATACTGACATATCCCCGACAACTAACGTATGCCGTCACGTTGCAGAATACTCTGTGAATTTTCACATTTGACTGCACCCTCCGCGGTCCATTTGACAACTTGTTTCTTACCCGACTTTCAGCACCGCGGGCTCTCTGTGAAGTCATGATTGCCTTTATCTCCGCATCAACGGTTTGATTATTAATTTTTGATAATTATAGCACCATAAGTTTTAATTGTCAACAGGAAAATTATTTATAAAAATATAAGGGTCGATGATAAAACCGACCCTTACAATTCAAAAAATATTATTTTGTTACTGCGGAATGTCTTTCCTCAAGCTCTGCAGTCATTATGTCAAGAGTTTTCTTATCGAGATTATAGATAACAATACCGGCAAACATAACTACCGCACTGAAGAGATAAAGTCCCGCAACAAGCCAGCACATATTATGGGATGTTTCAAAGCTCTGTCCGATTGTTCCGAGTTCAGAATCATATCCGAGAACTCCCATTATTGCAAGAACAATTGAAGGTCCTACACCCTGAGAAAGTTTACGGAAGAAAGAATGAAGAGAATAAACCGTTCCTTCTTCACGGGTACCGAATTTCCATTCGTTATATTCGATAGCATCTGCCATCATCGCCCATGAAACACAGGTGTAACCTCCAAAGCCGATACCAAACGCAACCAGTCCGGCAAGATAAACAATAAGAGCAGTGTTATTGTTCTCAACGGTGGGGAATATCATCATGACTATTCCGCCGACTAACGAAAGGAGCGTCCCTGCAAAGCAAACCTCTTTTTTGCCGAACTTATTAACCAGTTTCTTAATGAAAGGAAGGAAAAGAATCATGGGTGCAAATCCGATCAACTGAACAACACCTGTCATCGAAGCCTTATGGAAATAAGTTGCAAACATTACAGTATTTGCAGTTGTTGCAGACTGCATTCCAAGGAACATACCCATTGCCGCAACCGTCGCACCGACCGCCGCACGGTTTTTCATAAATTTACCGAAAGCCTTGATAACATTGAACTTTTCGCCTTCGTTTGTCTTAACTGAGTTTTCATCAACACGGATTGTTATCTTTTTTATCATGAAAATGAACGCCGCAAATCCAAGCACGCCCATGATAAGAGCTGCCCAGAAAACTCTTTCACCGAGGAGCGTTTCAAACTGCTTACCGGTCATCGGGTCAAGAACAGCATCGCCGATTTTATATGCTTCACCGGTCAGCGGGTTGGTGTGAAATTCACCTGTTCCGTCATAAGTAACCTTATCCCAGATAAGCATGGGGAGAATAATCATCGGAATAATGTTGCCGAACATCGAGCCGATAGAACGCCAGGTTGAAAGCTGTGCACGTTCACCGCTGTCTTCTGTAATAAGCGAAAGCATTGAGCCGTACGGAACATTCGCAACTGTGTAGCAAGCATCCCAGATTATGTAGCCGAGAATAAAGAGTATCGCTTTAACAATAACGCTCGCATTGGGAAACGGAAGAAATACAGCCGCGCCTGCAAAGAGCAATCCGCAAGAACCGACAAGAATATAGGTCTTGAACTTTCCCATTTTATACTTTCTCTTATCATTATCTATCATACTTCCGATAAGAGGGTCATTGATGGCATCCCACGCCTGAACAATGAGAAGCAAAATCGAGAGAAGGCCGGTTTCCATCATCATATATACCAACCAGAAAGTCTGAACCGTTCCTTTGAGAGCAAAGCTCATATTGCATCCGAAATCGCCCGCAGCATATGCTACCTTATCAAGCATACCGAATTTGCGATGACCGTTTGCGTCAACAGTAACCTGATTTTTCATCGTATTCCTCGCCTCCGTATATTAATGTGATTATTTACATGATTATTATATCATATTTTAAAATACAGTGTCAACACAGTGCATTAATCTTCAAATATTTTACGGTAAACAAAAAAGCTCATGCCGTTATGACATGAGCCAAGAACTATTTATCTTTTCTTTGTTTTTCCCATTCGATGGTGTCGATGAGAGACTGCTTGAGGGGTCTGGGTTCAAAACCAAGTTCCCTGCGTGCTTTTGTATTGACAAAATTGAAGTTTTCATTGATTTTTCTAATGGAATATTCATTAATCATCGGTGGAAGCTTTGCAACCTCGGAAATCTTTTCGTAAGCCGGAATAACCTTGTCAATAAAATCCTTTCTGAGAACCATTCTCGGATGTTTTCTGTCGCAGGCTTCCGCAAGAACACCTATGAAATCGTCCAGAGTAATAACCGTGCCGCATGCAAGATAGCACTCACGGTTGCCTCCTTTTTCCGCAGCCGCTACCATAACCTTTGCACAGTCACGCACATCAATAAAATTGCATGTTCCGAAATCAAAGGTCATCGGGAATAAACCCTTTGAGAAAAGCTTGATAACCGAAGCCATACTTGAAGTACCGTTATTATCATAAGGTCCTATACAGGTGCTCGGATGAACGACGCAAACTTTAAGATTATCATCGGCACTGTCAAGCACATACTGAGTTGCTACCGCTTTTGATTTTGCATATGTACCTTCAAGCAAATCAGGGTCGAAATGAGAGATTTCAGTTAATTCGCGGTCACCGTCACCCATCGGAATTGCATCAATCGAAGAAACGTAAACAAGAGTTTTAACGCCTTTTTTCTTACAGGCTTCAACAACCTTCTTTGTTCCTTCAACATTGACCTCCCAGACCTGTTTATCTTTTTTACCGCTTATATCAACAACACCTGCAACATGATAAACCGTGTCTGCTCCGTCAAAGGCTTTTTCGAGCGACTGCAAATCGCAAACATCGCCCATGATTTTTTCACAATCGATATCATTGAAAACTGTACTGTCCGAACGGAGAAGAAGTCTGATTTTTTCTCCCCTGTCAGCAAGCTCCTTCACAAGTGCGAAACCTACATGACCCTTGCCGCCTGTTACTGCATTGATTTTGCCGCTCATTTTCTCACCTCTGTTTTCTATTTCTTTTAATAGTAATTTAACATTTATTCACAATACAAATCAACATTTTTTGTAACAGTTTTTCGATATTTCCGCCCGTTTTTGTTCAGTTTTGTTACATTTTGAAAGAATTGTCTGTATATCAAACCGTAAAAAAAATAATTCATTGACAATTTATAATGTATATTGTAAAATATTATGGATTATTTAATATAAAAAACAAAGATTCCAATCTTTGTTTTCCGGAGGTTATACCTATGAAAATTGATAAGCTTTGTGGCGAAAGATTCAAAGAAAAGCCCTCTGATTGCGTCATAGACAGCCATGCTCTTATGCTCAGAGGCGGTTATATGAAGGGCGTTGCTAACGGCATTTACTCATCCTTCATGCCCCTTCGCAGAATCACAAGAAAAATTGAAAACATCATTCGTGAAGAAATGGATGCAATTGACGGTCAGGAAGTACAGTTTCCTGTTGTTATGCCTGCATCTCTTTGGTCAGAATCAGGCAGATACGAGAGCATTGGCAGCGAGCTTCTCCGCTTCAAGGACAGAAACGACGCTCCCATGCTTCTCGGCATGACTCATGAAGAGGCTGCAGTTCAGCTTGTTCGTGAATACGCAAACAGCTACACAAAGTATCCCTTCATGATTTATCAGGTTCAGACAAAGTTCCGTGATGAGCCCCGTGCGCGCGGCGGTCTGATCCGTGTACGTGAATTTACCATGAAGGATGCATATTCCTTCCATACCTCTCAGGAGGATCTGGAAGATTACTATTACAAGTGTTATGAAGCATACAACCGTATCTTTGCACGCTGCGGTATTCCGCAGACCGTGGTAGTGGCTTCGGACTCCGGTATGATGGGCGGCAGTGTTTCCCACGAATTCATGCTTCTCTCCGAAATCGGTGAAGATACACTCGCAATCTGTCCTACTTGTGGTTATAAAGCCAATATGGAAGCGGCGGACTGCCTCGTAAAGAATGAAGCGGGCGAAATCGCTCCTCTCACCAAAGTACATACGCAAGTCGGATCGTAGCCATG
>JAZSCO010000138.1:0-16893 GCA_045602965.1 Acutalibacteraceae bacterium
TCATCAACAGAATCAATTCCGATCTTGCAAATGACCTCGGTAACCTTGTTTCAAGAACAGTTGCTATGGTGCAGAAATATTTCGGCGGCACCATTCCCGCAGAAAGAGAAGCAGGGGAGTTTGACGATGACCTCAAGGCTCTTGCACTCCAGACAAAAGGCGATGCAGAAAAAGAGCTCGATAAATTCAACTATTCAATCGCTCTCACAAATATCTGGAAGCTTGTTTCCAGAACAAACAAGTATATCGACGAAACTGCTCCCTGGGCTCTTGCGAAGGATGAAGCAAATAAGGATAGACTTGCAGAGGTTATGTATAATCTTTGCGAATGTATAAGAATGATTTCTGTTCTTATTGCTCCTTTTATGCCCTATACTGCGGAGGAAATCAGAAAGCAGATTGGCGTTTCTGCAGAGTTTACATGGGAAGAGAGCGGAGTCTTCGGCAAGGAAGAAACATATACCGTTTCAAAGGGCGGTATTATTTTCCCGAGAATCGATCTTGAAAAAGAACTTGCAGAGCTTGAAGCTGCAAAGGCGGCAGCAAACCCTGTAAATCCTCTTAAGGAAGAAATTCAGGGCGTTGCAAGAATCGGTATTGATGATTTCGCAAAAGTTGATCTTCGTGTTGCAAAAATTGTTGAATGCGAGCCTGTTAAAAAGGCTAAGAAGCTTCTTAAGCTTACTCTTGATGACGGTACGGGTGACCCAAGAACAGTTGCTTCGGGTATTGCTCTTTACTATAAACCTGAAGAACTTATCGGTAAGAGTATAATTCTTGTTTCAAATCTTAAGCCTGCTGTACTTTGCGGTGTTGAAAGCTGCGGAATGATTCTTGCAGCTGACGCAGGTGAAGATGTCAAGGTTATCTTTGTTGACGGAATTCCTGCAGGAAGTAAGGTAAGATAAAATGTATAATATCTTTGACAGTCATGCACATTATGACAGCGATGCATTTGATGCTGACCGAAAAGAGCTTGTGAGCGCCCTGCCTGAGCGGGGCGTTTGCGGTATCATAAATTGTGCAAGTGATATGGCATCGAGCCTCACAAGTCTTGAACTTTCCGATGAATTTCCTTTCATTTTTGCCGCTTGCGGAGTTCATCCTCACGAAGCAGAAGGATGCAAAGACGGATATCTTTCCGTTCTTAAGAAGCTTTGCATGGAAGAAAAATGTGTTGCAGTCGGCGAAATCGGTCTTGACTATCACTATGATTTTTCGCCACGTGATATTCAGAAAAAGATTTTTGAAGAGCAGCTTGTTCTTGCTAAAGAGCTTGATTTGCCGGTTATTATCCACGACAGAGAAGCGCATGAAGACACTATGAATCTGTTGAAGAAATATAATCCCAAGGGTGTTGTTCATTGTTTTTCAGGCTCTGCGGAGATGGCTAAAGAGGTTTTGAAGCTTGGAATGTATATCGGTCTCGGCGGTGCTGTAACTTTCAAGAATGCAAGAAAACCCCGTGAGGTTGCTGCTGTTGTGCCTGAGGACAAGCTTCTTATCGAAACAGATTGTCCTTATATGACTCCTGTTCCTTACAGAGGTCAGAGATGTGATTCTTTATTTATTCCATATACAGCTGAGGTTCTTGCAGATGTAAGAGGAGTAACATCAGAGGAAATTCTCAATATAACACGCAGAAACGCAAATACGCTTTTCGGATTGGAGTTATAATATGTTTTTTCATGAAAAGACTTATGATATAGATGAGCTGGCAAAGTGGAATCTTCATCTCCATACAAATTTTTCACGTTGCGCAAAGTCTGAAATGAAAGCAAGAGATATTGTTAAAGCTGCAGATAAAGCCGGTCTTGAAATGATTGCTTTGACCGACCATAATTATCCTCATAAAAAGAATGCGGTTGCACCGCAGAAGATTGAGTTGGAAAAACAGCTGGAAGGTCTTGAATACAGAGTAAAGGTACTTATCGGCGCAGAACTTTCTTCTTACGGAATTAATAAATTTGCTGATGATATCGAAACGGACAATGCTCTTGATTACAGGCTTTATACAACGAACCATTATCATCAGGATTACTGGGAGCATCCCGATATTGTTACACCCCGCGCCTACGCAGAGCATATGCTTGCAATAATGGATAAGGTTATCGACAGCGGCAGAGCCGACTGCTTTGCTCATCCTTTTATGGCAGGTTATATTCATGCATTCGAAGATTATCATGATGTAACAAGAGCTTTTACCGATAATGAAATCGGTGACATTATGGAAAAAGCAAATAGGCATGAGATTGCATGGGAACTTAATGTTCCTGCTGTTTTCGGAGACCCGGAATTTTTTCACCGTTATTTTCAAATCGGAAAAGAAATCGGTGTCGTATTCAATATGGGTTCTGATGGTCACATGCTGTGCAAAGTTGACACGAAACAGTATATCGACGATTTTAAAAAAATCTTATATTAATCGGAAAATCCGCATGTTTTCATGCGGATTTCTTAATTTTTTCTTAATTTTTGTAATTATGTTTTACGGTTTTATTGACAAATATTTTCGATTTTTCTATAATTATGAATAATATTTTTATAAGGGGAAAATTTATGCTTGGATTTTATACGGCTGTAAAGAATATTGTTAATGGTGTGATTTTGTTATTTGTGCTTATTCCTGTTTTGCTTACCGCATGGTTGCCCGGTGACCCTGATACTCCTGTTTTGATTAATGCAGATGCAACCAATCCTTATATAAATGAGTATCTGGACACCGATGTTTCTGCTCACCGTTCAGGAGCCGGTATTGTTCCGCAGAACACACTCATGGCGTTTGAATACGTTATGAATAATAACGATAAGCTTGGCGTTGATACTTTTGAATTTGATGTTCAGATAACGGCTGACGGTGAAATTATTCTTCTTCATAATTTGACTTATGATGACACTTCAAATGCAGTTGAAGCTTTCGGACATAAGGATGTTTATGCATCTGAACTTTCTTATGAAGAAGCTTATAATAATCTCAATCTCGGCGAAAACTTTACACCTGATAACGGAAAAACATATCCGTACAGAGGATTAAGAGGTAAGGATATTCCCGAAAATCTCAGAGTTGTCAAATGTGAGACCGTTATTGACTATATCGAAAAGACAAGCAAAGGAAAAGAATTTAAATATATTATTGAAATAAAGAGTAAAAATTTTAACGGATATAAAGCTGCTGATAAGCTTTATTCAATTATAACTGAACGTAATCTTCAGGACAGGGTTATATGGGCATCATCCAAGGAAGATGTAAATCTTTATATGGAAAAGAAATATCCTGATATGCCCCGTTCTGCAAGACTTACAGAAGTTGTTCAGTTTTATACGTATTCCAGAATGAACTGGGATTTATCCGATCTCGGAGTAACATATATTGCTCTTCAGATTCCTTACGGTGATAACGCAGCAAATAATTTTGTTAATCTCGGAACAAGAGAACTTATAAATTATGCTCATAAATATAACATTGCCGTTCAGTATTACACTATCAATGAAGTAGAGGAAGCTGAATTGCTTATTAATAACGGCGCCGACTGCATTATGTCAGACTATCCGCAGATGGTGTTTGACGCTGTTAACTCAAGTAAATGATACTGCATAAACCACGCATTGCTTAAAGCTTTGCGTGGTTTGAATTTATCATAAAATTCATTGTTACCCTTGCCATATCAGTATAAACATGATATAATTAATCGAAATTAATCGGAGGATGATTTTTATGGTTAAAAAAATTACAGCAATGATTCTTGTTTTATCGATATCAGTGCTTATTGGTGCTTGCAGTGTTAAAAACGAAGACAAAAATGAACAAAAAATAACAAGAACAACCACCGAACAGGTGACACTTATCCGAAATTCATTCAAGGAAGTTTTACCTAAACCTAAATTTAAAAATGAAATCAAGGAAACCTACGTTGACGGAATGAATTATAAATTTACCGTTAAATGCAGTCAGGAAGAATCAGATAAATATATAGAGAAAATTAAGAAAGCAGGTTTTGAAATAAATCCTGCCGAAGGAACAAATTATTATTCTGCCAGCACCGATGATTATTTTTCGGTAGAGATAACTTATATCGGCGGAGTTTTAACAGTTTTCTGCAAGAGAGTATAATTTAAGGGTCGATGATTTTCATCGACCCTTGTTTATTGTTATTTAAGTTTTCTGGCAAGATCATTAAGGAAAAGTTCGTTCTCAAGTGAAACGGGTGTAGTATCTTTGTTGATGTGAACAAATTCGATATCCATTATTCTTGCAAAGTCGCGAAGCATCTCCGCGTCGGCATCATAAGAAAGGACAGTGTGGTGTGCTCCGCCTGCAATAATCCAGCATTTCGCACCGGTGCACAGGTCAGGCATTGCTCTCCACATAACTCTTGCAACGGGGAGATTGGGCATGGGAAGAATGGGCTTAACGCATTCAATATCCTGACATATCATTCTGAGTCTGCCGCCCATATCAACCAGGCCCACTACAACAGCAGGACCCGCTTTGCCTTCAAAAACAAGTCTGGCAGGATCGCCTTTACCGCCGATTCCGAGAGGATGAACTTCAATTCTGGGTTTTTCTGCCGAAAGAGTGGGACATACTTCAAGCATATGAGCGCCAAGTGAATATTCTTTGCCGGGTTCAAGGTTGTAAGTATAGTCTTCCATGAAAGCTGTACCGCCGTTCATGCCTTCTGTCATCGCTTTCATAACAGCGGTCATTGCAGATACTTTCCAGTCTCCTTCGCCGCCGTAACCGTAACCCTGTTCCATAAGACGCTGACTTGCAAGTCCGGGAAGCTGTTCCATGCCGTAGAGATCTTCGAATGTATTTGTGAAAGCTTTACAACCTTGTTCATCAAGCATTTTCTTGATTGCTATTTCTTCTTTTGCCTGATAACGAACAGCATCAATATTATCCGTGGCAATATCATATTTGGATGAATATTCGTCCATAAGAGCATCAACTTCAGTTTCGGTTACTGCGCTGATGTATTCTACAAGTGTGCCGACGGGCCAAGTGTTTACCTGCCATCCGAGAACTTCCTGAACACCAACTTTGTCGCCTTCGGTAACGGCGACGTTTCTCATGTTATCGCCGAAACGCATAACTTTAAGGCTCTTTGAGAATGCTGCACCTACTGCAGAACGCATCCATTTTCCGAGTTCAGCAAGAACTTTTTCGTCTTGCCAGTAACCCATAATTACTTTTCTGGGTGTACGAAGTCTTGCGGCTACGAAACCGTGTTCTCTGTCGCCGTGTGCAGCCTGATTGAGATTCATGAAATCCATATCGATTTCTTCGTTGGGGATATCTCTGTTGTATTGAGTTGCAAAATGGCAGTAAGGTTTCTGAAGTTCTTTAAGACCGTTGAGCCACATCTTTGAAGGGGAGAAGGTGTGCATCCATGTGATGATACCGGCACATTTATCTTCGAAGTTTGCTTCTTTAACAACCTGAGATATTTCTTCGGGAGTTTTTGCCGTTACTTTATAAACAACTTTACAAGGGAGAAGACCGCTTTCGTTCATTTTATCTGCCATTTCGGCAGCTCTTTCGGCAACAATATCAAGAACTTCGGGACCGTAAAGAAATTGACTGCCGACAACGAACCAAAATTCATAATTTTCCATATACATAATTAATCATCCTTTATTTTTTTTATAATTTTATCATTATTCAGTTTCTATGTCAAATATATATCTGTAATTTTATTCAATATTATTATTAACTATTGAACTGTTTAAGATTTTCTGTTATACTTTATATATAAAATAAAACCGATTGGAGTGACCGGTATGAGTATGAAATACGTAATTAAGTATAAGGCTGCAGGTGGGATAATAACAACTAACGAAACAGAGAATGATTTTTATTCTCTTGATATAACTGCAACTGCAGACAGATATACTGTTGTTCTTAATCCCAAACGCGATTTTGAACTCGTAGATTTCTATACTGAAACAGAATATAATTTTTCAAAAGATGATTGGTTCTTTGCTGGCGGTTATCAGTCATGGACAAAGTCAAGAGAATTCAAATGTAATCATATTCAGAGAGGCGTTATAAAACTCTCCGGATATATTCCTTATGCAAGTCATGCTGCAAAGCTTTTCGGAGACCAGTATATTGTTGATTATTCTGAAATTCCCGGTGAATTCCACAGCCATTGCTATACTTATATCAGAAACGGCAAGAAAGTTAAGCTTTTCGGTTCATTGAGTGAAAAAACCGGTTTTACCTATTTCAAGGTAAAGATGAACGATAACTATTTCTCAATTCATAAGGATGTTGTCGGCAAGCTTGTAACCGAGCCTTATACGGTTTTTGATGTGGTTTATTATGAAGGCGAGTATGAAGAAGTATTCGACAAGTATTTCGCAAAGTTCAATATGCCCGAAACCAGAAAAGGTCTTATGACAGGTTATACATCATGGTATAACTATTTCCAGAATATTGACGAAAAAATCATTCTCCGTGACCTTGAAGGTCTTAACTGCGCAAAGAATGAGGTTAATATTTTCCAGATTGATGACGGTTATGAAACTTTTGTCGGTGACTGGCTTGATCATTGTGAAAAGTTCCCCAACGGTATGAAGTATATCGCTGAAAAAGTTCATGCAAAGGGCTATAAGGCAGGTATCTGGATTGCACCTTTCAGCTGTCAGAGAGTTTCAAGAACAGCCAAAGAGCATCCCGATTGGCTTATTAAAGACGAAAAAGGCAAGCCCCAGATCGGTTGCATCGGTTGGGGCGGTGCATATACTCTTGATATTTACAACGAAGATGCGAGAGAATATATCAAGCATTTCTTTGACGTAATTCTTAATGATTGGGATTATGACATGGTTAAGCTTGACTTCCTCTACAGTCAGTGTATCACACCCAGAAACGGTAAGTGCAGAGGCGAAATCATGTATGACGGAATGCAGCTTCTTCGCGAATGCGTTGGCGACAAGCTTCTTCTTGGTTGTGGAATTCCCATGAGTGCTGCAATCGGTGTTTGCGACGCTTGCCGTATCAGCTGCGACGTTGACCTTAAATATACAGGCAGAATTTATAATCATATTCACGTTAATAATGAAATGCTCAGTGCGCAGAGCGCAATCAACAACTCGATCTTCCGCCGTCATCTCAATGGCAGAGTATTTATGAATGACCCTGATGTATTCTTCCTCAGAAATCATAATCTTAAGTTCAGTTGGGAACAGAAACATCTTCTTGCAAGAATCAACAATCTTTTCGGCAATGTTCTCTTTGTTTCTGACAATGCCGGTGAGTTCAATAAAAAGCAGATTGAATTCCTTAAGAAGTATTTTAAGAAAACTGGCGAAGTTGTAAAGTCAGCTGAATATCTTGATGATGAAATCATCAGAATCGAAATTGACGATAACGGAAAAGATAAGGTGCTTGAGTTTAATCTCAAGAAAGGCGAAGTTATCAGAGATGAATAATAAAAAATCTCCTCACCGATCGGTGGGGAGATTTTTTTTACTGCATTAAATCTTTATACTGATAAACTTTTATGTAATCAACAATGAATTCCGAATCATCTGCAGGTTTGTTTTCTCTGTCCGAAGGAATGCCGTTTTCTCCCTTCATTTCAACGGAAAGTATAAGATATTCTTCATTCTGACTGACACCGCCAAAATCGGTACGAAATGTTTCAACGCCATTAATATAGAAAATATATTCGTTTTCATTCCATTCAAGACCGTATGTATTGAATTCTTCATACGGATTATTCTTTAAGAGGAATTTTGTTGCACCGTGAGATTGATGAAAATCGTTGTAGCCGTCAAAATGCAGATTGGAAGTTATGGCGTTTTCGAGAAAATCACCATAGCAATCGCTCTCAAATATATCGATTTCCGTTCCGTCTCTGCCGTTGCCGTTTTCCTCATAAACTCCGTCGTTCATAAGCCAGAATGCGCTCCAGATATCTGCACCTTTCGGAAGAATACATCTGCATTCAAAATAACCGAATTTTTGGCTGAAACTGTTGGGGGCATCGGGGTCGGTATCAATTCCTGCAGAATACCAACCTGCGCCTTTTCCTCCCATGCCTTCTTCAAGATAAGTTACGGGAATAATAAGGTTTCCGTTTTTTGTTTTTGCGAGAAACTGATTCCAGTAACTGCCTTTTCTGGCTTCGGTGTTGTTCCCGTACTGGTAATGACCGGACCAAATACTTCTGTCAAGTTCACCGCTGAATTCTTCGGAAAATGTTTCGGTGAATTTATTCATGTCTATTTTCTGACCCATGGGATAACATGGGATATCTAGCGATACACAAATGAGAATTATGATTGAGCTGATAAATGCAGTGACGGACTGAAATGTATTATTCATGATTATTCTCCTTTATTTTGCATAAAGCATTCCGACGATGCCGTTTCTGATTCTGCAAGGAAAGATTTTGCAAAGTACGCTTAAAAACTTATAACCGAAACCAATAGTATAAAGCGGTTTAACATTCTTTTTCAGAGCAATTTTAGCAATGTATTTTCCTGCTGATTCAGGACTCATTCCTTTTTGCTCATCTTTTTCCATGCCTTCAACACTTCGTGAAATTCTGCTGTTATATACATCGTCGCCTGCATACGATTTCTTTCGTGCATTTGTGAATTCGGTGCATATGTCGCCCGGTGCAACAGCGGTTACTGATATTCCGAAAGGTTTGACTTCGTTATTAAGAGCACAGGTGTATGATTCGGTTGCAGCTTTTGTTGCGGAATAAAATGTTTGAAATGGGATATGTGCAACTGCTGCAACGGAACTTATATTTATAATTCTGCCGCTGTTATTTTTTCTCATTACGGGAATAACCGCTTTATTGATATTAACCATGCCGAAAAAGTTAACATCAAACTGCGACTTGGCATCCTTGGTTTCGGTGAATTCAACAGCACCTGAAATTCCGTACCCTGCACAGTTAATAACAATGTCTATTTTACCGCATTCTTCTGAAATTTTATTTACGGAAGAAATTACTTCATTTTCATTTGTTACGTCTGTTTTGATATGTATTATACCATCTTCGGGTATATTTCTTCTGCTTAAGTCATAAACAATGCAACCTGCATCGCGTAATGCAAGCGCTGTTTGTTTTCCTATACCGGAGCTGGCACCTGTAACAACAGCGATTATTCTGTTCATTGTAAAAACCTTCTTGCTTTTTTATTATATTATAGATTCTGGAATTAATTCAGTCAAGAATTATGTTATAATATTGAAAATTATAAAGAAATGTGTTAGTATAAGCTAACAAAACTTTTGCGTTTTAAGTGATTAAGATTATAATTTGAAATGATTGGCGCAGAATCGATGAGTGACGGTCAAACTCAATAAAACCGAAATGTTGTTATTCTGTATAAGGTAGGTTAAAATGTATTATTTTCTAGTAATTTTTGCGGTAATTCTTTTTTCACTGCAATTTCTTTTCAACCAGAGATTTGAACAAAGCAGGGGAGAAAGTCTTGATTCCGCACTTGAATTCTCGCTTTATAAAAGCATAATTATAGTTGTCATAATGTTGATCATCAGCGGATTCAAGGTTGAAATAACTGTTTTCAGTCTTGCAATGTCGGTTATCTATGCTTTTTCCGGAATAGCAATGACAGTTTTCAGCATGAAAGCTTTTGCGGTTGCCAATCTTTCTGTTTATTCTGTTTTTTCAATGCTGGGTGGAATGCTTTTACCGTTTGTACTTGGAGTAGGATTTTATAACGAAGAGCTGACATTTTTTAAAGTTTTATGTTGCGGACTGATTGTTGTTTCCGTGTTACTCAATATTAAAAAAGGCAAGCAAGATAAAACAGCCATTATATATTATATGGCTGTTTTTATACTCAACGGTATGGCAGGTGTAATTTCAAAGATTCATCAATCGTCTGAGAAACCGCATTCTGACAGCTCAGGTTTTATGATGCTGACAAGCCTTGTTACGGTTATAATTTGTGCTTTATGGCTTCTGATTAAGAATAAAAAGATTTCACTTATTAAAGGGAAAGAGTTACTGTTTGCATCCGGTTACGGTGTATTTAACGGAATCGGCAATCTGTTTTTGTTGATATCACTTGTACACCTTCCCGCTTCAGTTCAGTATCCTCTCGTAACAGGTGGAGTTATGCTGTTTTCCACCCTTATTTCATCGATTCGAAAAGAGAAAATAACTGTGAAAGAATATATTGCCGCAGCAGTTTCGTTTGTAGCGAGTGTGTTGATGGCTTTTTAAGGAGGAATAATTATGAGACTTGTGTTGCTGACGGCATTGGGAGTTGGCGGTGCAACGGTTATCGGTGCGATAATTGGTTTTATTTTCAAAGGAATATCCCATAAATTTTCGGATATTATTCTCTCTTTTGCTGCAGGTGTTATGCTTGCTGCTGCTGTAATCGGATTAATTATTCCTTCACTTGAATATGGTGGCAAATACGGTCTTGTAAAAACTATTATCGGTATATTTGCAGGTGCACTATGTCTTAATGTAGTTGATAAAATTGTTCCTCATCTTCATCGCCTTGCAGGTTCGGATATTGAACCTCATAAGAACAGAGATTTAAGTAAGGTATTGCTTTTTGTAACTGCAATTGCCATACATAACCTTCCCGAAGGAATTGCCGCAGGTGTCGGATTTGGCTCAGGAGATACTTCTCAGGCGCTTTTGATTGCAGGGGGAATTGCGCTTCAGAATGTTCCGGAAGGTATGGTTATAATTTCCCCGATGCTTTCTGCCGGAGTTAAACCCCGCAGAGCTTTTCTTCTTGCGATTCTTACGGGAGTTGTTGAAGTGATAGGAACATTATTCGGATATTTTGCCGTTACAATTGCAACATCAATTCTTCCCTATGCCCTTGCTTTTGCAGGCGGCACAATGCTTTACGTTATCAGCGATGAAATGATTCCCGAAACCCATCACGGAAACGAAAGAGGGGCAACTTATGCACTTCTTATCGGTTTCTGTGTGATGCTTGCAACGGATGTGTTGCTCGGATAAGGAGAGATTATGGCTTCTTTTAATGAACTTTGTTTACTGTTTGAAAGTGTTGAAGACGGCGAAACTTTGACACTTGAAAAAGGCAGAATTTATCATGTCAGACAAGAGGATTCTTTTGAATTTGAAGGTTATTTTTGCACAAACACTGCCAAAAGACACGAAAATCCAAATGGATTTCGACGGACTGCAATGTTTCTCAAAAATAAAAAGAATATAGTTATCGACGGTAACGGTGCTTCAATTGTTGTTCACGGAAAAATGACTCCTTTTTTATTTGATAATTGCGAAAACATTACTGTTAGGAATCTGACTGTTGATTACGCTTGCCCCACGATGACTGAGTTTAAGATTTTATCCAATAATAACGGTGAATGCGTTATAAAAATAAATCCTGAATGTTCTTTCAGAGTTGAGGGAAATAATCTGATATGGCAGGGAGAGACTTCTTCTTACGGCAAACCATATTGGGAAGACTGTTATATCGGCAATAAAAGATATGTCAAGATTTTTGATCCTGTCAAAGAGCAGTGCCGTGACTTCAGACGCGATAATCTTGAGTTTGAAAGAATTGAACAAATTGATAAGCAGACATTAAAAGTATGGCTTAAAAATAAGGAAACTGATTTAGCGGAGGGCAATATTGTTCAGACAAGAAATATAATCCGTGACCAGACCGGTGCATATTTTAATCGCTGTAGGAATCTGTATTTCGAAAATCTTCGCATAAAGTTTATGCACGGTCTTGGTATGGTTTCCCAGTTCTGCGATAATATTACTTATAAAAATTGTGATTTAACTCCTGCACAGGGCAGAACAATTGCCAGTACAGCCGATTTCTTTCAATTTTCGGGATGCAAAGGAGAAATAGTGATTGACGGATGTAAGGCATGGGGTGCGCATGATGACTATGTTAATGTCCACGGAACACATCTTCGAATAATTGAACAGAATAAAAACCAAAACACCATTACTGTCAAATTTATGCATGATGAATCATGGGGATTTCAGGCTTTTGAAATCGGTGATGAACTTGAATTCATTAAATGGGATACGCTGCTTCCTTATGCCAAAGCAGTTGTTACCGATTATAAAAAACTTAATGATACAGATATTGTGCTTTTCGTTAACAATGTTCCTGATGAAATTATAATCGGAAAAGATGTGGTTGAAAACGCAACATGGACTCCCGATCTTCATATTTTAAACTGTGATTTCGGTCCCACTGCAGGCAGGGGAATACTATGCACGACAAGAGGTAAGGTTATAATTGAAAATAACAGATTCAGAAATCTTTGGGGTCCTGCTCTTCTTCTTGAGGATGACTGCAATTTCTGGTTTGAGTCTGGTTATACCACAGAAGTTATATTCCGCAGCAATCATGTTATCGGTTGTGAATATGCGAACACGGTTGAAAACGCTCCTGTTATCCGTTATTCTCCCAAGGTTATGAATGAGGAATCAACCGAGTTTGTTCACGGAAAGCTTGTTGTTTCGGATAATATATTTGAAATGCCGAAAACAGGTAAACATTATTTTCATCTTGAATATCTTCGAGAAGCTGTAATTACGGAAAACAGATTCGATGCGCCATATGATTTTGACATAAAGGTAGTAGGAAATTTAATTGATAAAAATAATATAATATAAAATAAAATAAACAGTCTTACTTTCATGGGTAAGACTGCTTGTTTTTTATAAGTCGGAATAATTTATTTTTCTATCCTTGAAATAGTATTCTTTATCGTAGTCAGTTATTTCGCGAAGCACCTTGCAAGGATTTCCTACCGCAACAACATTTGACTGGATATCCTTTGTAACAACGCTTCCTGCACCGATAACAACATTATCTCCGATTGTGATTCCCGGTACAATTACAGCGCTTGCACCAATCCAGCAGTTTTTTCCGATATGTACAGGAAAGTTATACTGATATGTTTTTTCTCGAAGTTCTGGGTCAATAGGATGACCTGCTGTTGCAACAACAACATTCGGTCCGAACAAAGTGTAATCGCCCACATAAATATGGTTGTCATCAACAAGAGTGAGATTGAAATTAGCATAAACGCCCTTGCCGAAATGGCAATGCTTACCGCCCCAGTTAGCGTGAAGCGGAGGCTCGATATAGCAGTTTTCACCTATTTCGGCAAACATTTCCTTAAGCATGGCATCCCGTTTTTTTAATTCAGAGGGTCTTGTCTTATTGAAGTCATAAAGGAGATCAAGACATTTCAGCTGTTCCTCCATTATTTCGTCATCGCCCGGAAGATATAAGTCTCCCGAAAACATTTTTTCTTTATTGGTCATGTGCCTTTTCTCCTTTTATTATATGATATTTTTCTTCAAGTTTTTCATAATTGGAATAGTTGCTAGCTTGTGCAATCAGATTTTCTGCATCGCGGTAAGGTTTTGTTGCTCTGTTATAAATCGATTCGATTTTCAGGTATGCTTTGAGTTCATGTCTGATTTTCAGGCTTTCAATGAAATTAGCAGCGTCTCTGTTCATGATTTCGGATTTGATATTGTTGTCGGGAACAACTATGTTTTCAATTCCGTATTTATTAATCAGAGAAGAAGCTTCTTTTTTAATTCTGGCAAGTTTGATTGCGTCGGAACGTATTTCTTTTTCTTCTTTGTTTTTATGAGGAAGTTTTTGGGCATTCCTTAACAATTCATTGCATGATTCATAATCATGCATCTGCCCATTAAGTAAATCTTTGTTAGCATTAATGAGTCTGATTTTACCTGTTTCCGAACTGAATTTATTCAGATCTTGCATAATTATTTCGGCTCTTTCAATTGCAAGGTTTTTCTCTTTGATTTCTTTTTTAGTGAGTTTATCAGCTTTTTTAGCTGCAGGAATTTTTTCTGCACCGTACAGTTTTTTGCTTCGTGGAATGTATTAAAATACCAAAGAACACAAATAAGAATAAGATTTTTATAAGTAAAATAAAGAATGATAAGAATTACAATATTTATTGAATTGGCGGTTATAAGAAGATTTTTTGCCCATATACTTGATTGCAAAGGGAGCGAGAAGCATTGACCAGAGAGCAGCGTTTCCGATGACGGAATTGGCTACGCCCAGAGAAGTCTGGTATTCACCGTTAAAAGCGTAGACAAAAGACCATCCGAGAACAACGCCGTAGCCGGACTCAAAGAAAACAACCCAGCTTGCAGAATTGATAATCCAATAATACTTGTTTTTTTGCAACTTCTCGGATTGCATCAAACATTCTGACAGGTTCAGGTTTTTTCTAGGGAAGAATAAGTCTTTCCTTGACATGACGGAAGAATATAACGCTTATAATAAAACCGATAACGGCAAAACAGGATAAATAATTCTGTATGTGTTGATATGAAATCAGAACAATAGGCAGACCTGTTTTTTGATAAACGGCAAAAACTTTCCGCCTTTAAGATTATAATTATCATAATACCGCTTCTGAAAATGCCCAAAGGAATACCAACGAGGTTTGCAATGATAAGCATAACCTGCAAATCCATCGGAGCAAGACCGATGCTTGCACCGACAAGGAAATTCGATGCGTTAAGACCGATTGTTCCGGGAAGAACAGACATCCAGTAAACACCGAAACCCGCGCCGCTTAAGGCTGCGGTTTCTTTATAAGGAATATGGTTCCCTTTTGGCGGTTCATGCCAATATTCTTTTGCGAGAGAAACGGTGTTTTTAATTTTTTTGTGAGAGTTTGGTTTTTGAACTGTTTTCCATAAAATCCCCTCCGAAAAAAGTATAGCATATACTTTATATTTAGTAAACTTTAAAAATAACTGTTGCTATATAAAATTTGTTATGATAATATTTTTTTATAATGAAAGAAGAGGTGTTTTAATGTCCGGAAAATGGGTTCAGGTTTGGGGACAGGCTCATTCTGCATTTTCATTTTTCTATTATCCGTCATGTCCGAAAACGTACAGAACGGTTATTAAGTCCTCAATTTCGGGGAACAGTATTCGAGTTGAATTATCCAATGAATGTGCAAAAGAGGATGTTTATATCGGTTCACTGACCATTGCGAAATGCGATGAAAAAGGCTGTTTTATTGATGAATACCAAAGCCTAACAGTTAAATCTGATGCTGTATTCTCCATAAAAAAGGGTGAAGCAGTAATTTCGGATGACGTACCGTTTAAAATTGAAGCAGGGGAGTATTTCTGCATAAACATTTATGTTGAAAAAGGTTCTCTCAGAAGCGGAAATCTGATTGATAATGTTGAACTTATAACAGTCAAAGGTGATGTCTCAAGAGAAAAGTCTGTTGTCAATCAGAGGAGAAAAAGAGATAGGGTCAGAGAAGTTGCGTCAAAAGTTCTCGGTATGTATTTTCATAAACCGATACCGCTTATTCAGTCGGTACAGCTTCTTAATTTCACAGATGCAAAGTCAATTGTTGTTTTCGGAGACTCAATCAGTCAGCAAGGATATTGGACAAACGCTTTTGCTCAGAGGATATATAAAGAGTTTCCCGGGAAATATTCTGTAATTAATAAATCGATTATGGGTAACAGAATTCTCAGGGATTTCAGCAGAAGATTTATATGCAAGGGTCTGTTTGGAATAAGTGCGTTGAACCGTCTTAAACGAGATATACTTTCATATTCTGAAACAGAATATGTTATTTTTGCTCTTGGCACAAATGATTTTCTGCAGTATAATTCAATAGCTGCACCAAAGAGTGAAAAGCCGACTTCTCAGGAAGTTTTTGATGCAGTTGCGATGATAAATGAGAAACTCTCGAAGAAAAATATAAAGATGATTGTTTTTAATGTTATGAATTTCGGCGAATGTATTGATTCCAGACCGGAAAAAGAAGAAATGGTCAAGGAATATAACAGACTTATCAAAGAAAACAAGCATATATTTCATGCCGTTTATGATCAGGCGGCATTATGCATTAATCCTGACAAGCCTAACTGTTCCCGATTGGAATATCTTGGAGGCGATAAGCTTCATCCGAACGAACTTGGAGGGAAGATTGTTGCAGATAATATTAATCTTGATTGGTTCAGATAAAAAACGTGTCTCTCAAAAAGAGAGACACGTTTTTGTTTATAATTTTATGAAAACATCGTTTCAATATTTGCAAGTCCGACTTCACTATCAGCAGTTGTAGTTATCGCAATGAGAATATTGTCTTCGATTCTGATATAAGAATTCTGATAAACATTACCGTTAAGTATTAAATTTAAAACGTGATATATATTTCCGCCAACAAATCTTGTTGAAGTCTCACCTGATTCATAATTGAATTCTGTACCGCCAAGATTTTCAAGGTTGTATTTTAATGCTTCAATGTATTCTTTTTCAGACATACCGATTTCACCTGTAGCGGAAAGGTCTGAAAACATTACAATAACATTTTTTGCTTCGTCTGAACTGACAGCCATCATGTCATAAACTGTTTCGCCATTAGCAAGCGCTTCTTCAATATTGATATTCTCAAAATAATCGGATGATATACCTACATCGGCAGCAATTTCTTCGTCTGAAGCAAAGTACCAGTCATAAGGTTTTTCAAAGTTAATATCTGAAAATTCATTATAATAAACATCTCCGTCGATTTTTCCTCTGGAGAGTTTAATTTCTTCTTCGTCATTAATAACGGGAGTATCAACATTGTTGCCGAGTTCAACAAAACATTCTTTAATATCAGAAAGCGCATTTTTACTCTGAGCGGTGAGAATGATAAAGCCGAGTATACTGTTATTTTTGATCATATAGTATTTCTGATAATTGGCTATACCGTAAATTTCCGAAGAAACTGTTACAGAATAACAATCTTCTCCTCCGAGAACATCATTTTCTATCGCACCGAAAGAATAATCAATTTCACCGTTTTCAAGACTTAATTCAAGGTTTTCAACATATTCTTCAACAGTTACATCTCTT
>JAZSCO010000139.1:0-4307 GCA_045602965.1 Acutalibacteraceae bacterium
GCCGCCTTTATATGGCCGTCTTACACAGGTGACGAACCGAGAACCCGTATTTTCTGGCCCGAGGGCTATGGTGAATGGCAGACTGTTAAAGCAATGACCAACAGAGGCTATGAAGGTTGCCGTTGGCCCCGTATTCCCACCTGGGGATATGTTAACGAAGCTGACAGCAGGGTTATGGAAATGCAGATCAACTGCGCTGTTTCTTACGGCGTCAACGTTTTTATTTATGACTGGTATTGGTATGATAACCGCCCGTTTCTTGAAAACTGTCTTAATGACGGATTCCTTAAAGCCCGCAACAACACTCAGATGAAGTTCATGCTCATGTGGGCAAATCACAATGCAACTCATCTCTGGGATAAGAGAAATTCCGATACAGACCTTTCAACCGTTATCTGGAGCGGCGTTGTTACTCCCGAAATTTTTTCTGAGATATGCGACAGAACAATCGAAAAATATTTCAAGCGTGAAAATTATTATATGATTGACGGATGCCCCGTCTACATGGTTTTTGATGTTGACAACTTCATCCGTACATTCGGCACAACTCAGGAATGCAAAAAAGGTCTTGAAGAATTCCGAAGAAAAACCGTTGAAGCAGGCTTCAAGGGTCTCCATTTTCAGGCTGTAAACTGGAAAGGACATACATATAACTGGCTTAATGACGGTGACGACTGCAAAGGCATGACAGTTTATGAGCTTTATGATTATCTCGGATTTGATTCCGTTACAAATTACAACTGGTTTTCCTGCGTTGACCCCGACGGTGACTATGCGCAGCAGACCGACGCTTATATTGAAAATCTTGAAGAAGAAACCAAGTTAATGAATGTGCCTTTCTATCCCAATATTTCAGTAGGCTGGGATAATAACGTGAGATTCAACAAGTTCATGCCCGGCGTTGTTAAAAACAACACTCCCGAAAATTTCAGAATCGCCTGCGAAAAGGTCAAGAAATATGCTGATGAGTCAATAGAAAAGGGCGTTATGAAGGCCCCGTTCATTACAGTTAACAGTTGGAATGAATGGACCGAAACAAGCTATCTCCAGCCCGATGACCTTTACGGTTACGGCTATCTGGAAGCAATCAAAGAAGTCTTTACCGGGGAATGAATATGACTGTTTTTAAAGATTTTTCTTATGGTACCCACGAAAGACAGAAAGCTGACATTTATATTCCTGAAAAACCTGTTTCCCAATCGGGACTGATACTTTTTATACATGGCGGCGGCTGGACTGATGGTGATAAATCTGATCACACTCCCGATGCAGAGTTTTTTTCAGGACTTGGATATATATGCGCCGCTATTAATTACCGATATGTTTCCAAAAGCATAAATGTCCATCATGTGCTTGATGATGTAACAAGCTCACTTAACACCATAAAGCAAAAATGCAGCGAATACGGTTACAATATAAATGAGCTTATTTTATCCGGCGGATCTGCAGGTTCACATATCGCACTTCTTTATGCTTACACGAAAAAAGAAGTTTCGCCGATTAAGCCCTCGGCAGTCTGTTGCTACTGCCCGCCTACCGATTGCACAAGGGAAGATTTTCTTATGGGCATTAAAGGTGAATTTGAAAGTTGGAAATACGGACTCCTGTCACAGGTATGCAATGCAGATATATCAAAAGAAACTTTAAATAACGAAGCTTCACAAAAAGCTTTAAGTGAAATCTCACCTATAAACTACGTTGATAAAAACTGCATCCCTACCGCAATTTTTTACGGAAAAGAAGATGACCTTATTCCGGCAAAGCACATAGAGGATTTTGAGCGTAAGCTTGCCCGAAACGGTATTAAGCACGATTTCGTTCTTTACAAAAATTCAGGCCACTTACTCGATAAAGACCCCGATGCGGCAATCAAAGCCAGAAAGATTATCAAGCAATATGCAGAACTTTATTTCTGACTTTGAGCAAACATAATAACCCTGCTTATATCGCTGTGCCCCATTATCTTCACAAAGAATGTTCAATTCTTATGCTCAACGGCAAACAGCCCTCCCGGGTTAATCCCGGAGGGCTGTTTATTTTATTTGTCACCGTTACCTTTTCACGGTTGTTCCTGTTTCTATCTGTAAATCGGCAGGCTCCAATTTTCTATCTCTTCTTTATCACCGTAGAACAGATATTTTGTTTCGCCGATTTGAGCAGAGAATGTGACTGAATCCACATCTGTATACCATTTATTATTAAAATAGTCCCATACATCAGTCTTGCCTTCAAAGGTGACGGCTTTCTCCCCTGCAGTGACAGCGTGGAATACCACCATATTCTGATTTGCCATCAGCACATCCTCTGAATCGGAATAAACATGGATTCCGCAAGCACGTGCAATGGCTTTCAGATTGTTGACTGAAAGCAGCGAATCACCGTAATAAATAGTGGTATAGTCTTTCTGTCTGTTGATTGCAAAGCCGACAGAGCCGTCGGAATATTTACCGAGAGTCTCGGTCTGTCCGCCGACAACCCTCATAGCACGGGAGATAGGTGCAGTATGATTATCGTTGATCAGACCCGGAACGGCAGACTGATTTGTCATTTTTATTCCGGTTTTGGATTGTAATATATTTACCTTGAATTCCATACCCGTGAGTGCTTTAGCCTGCTGAGTGGTCATGCTTCCGAAATTATACATAAAGAGCGTTGTCTTGCCGTCTTTATGAAGTGCTGTCTGAAGCTGTTCTATCTGCTCATCCGTCATATCAAACGCAGATGTGATGATATACAGTTTTGCATCGTCAACACGTCCCGCAAGCACATCTTTAAGCTGAACATAGCAAGTTGAGAGTCCTGCGTGATAGAGATTAAGCTGCATCTCGCCCAGCAGTTCATCACCAACAGGACCTTGATTTGCCATGCGGTGAAGCGAATATTCATCTACAACAAGTGCCACATCGAACCGAGATGCCTGGCCGTACCCGTTCTGATATGCCTGATACAGATTCGACAGCTTTCCGAGGTTTTCCCATATTGCCGAATCATCCAGCCATCCTCTCGCCCATAAATCCATTGCCCACAAGCCGTTGCCGTGGATAATGGTATCGCCCAGCTCTCGCTTATGAACTTCAATAACGTCACTCAGGCTTCTTATGGGGGTTAAAAAAGTATCTTCATACGGCTCATCGGTGTGATTGATAAATGTTCGCTCATCACTTTCCTGAAACCATATTTTTCCGTTTCGCTGAATTGAGTCAACCGTTGACATATATGCACCTGTAGCACCCACAGGTGAATTCGGAGCGTATGAACTTCCGTTGCGGTCTCTGTAACTGATTGGCCCTGCAAAGCCGTCGATATTTTTGTCAGACAGCAGCCAATTCAGATTATGGTGTCCTGAAAGAGAGCTGTACAGTTCAAACTGATAACCGTAGAAAGAAATTACGATAGCGCGGTTTTCTGTCCGCTCTTTGATAATACGTGCAAGATTCGAAATGCGCGCTGCCGTAAGGTCACAGATATACTGATGATAATCAACATATTTCTGCGCTTTTGTTCCGTAAAAGAGAATATCTTTATACAGCTTGCTGTTGTCATAAATGTTGCCGGGGAGATTGTTCGGAACAGCAGCTGTGGAAAACTTCACAAAAGGATTTCCCCACGCTATCTGCAAATCTCTGTCTGTCGGATATTTCACTTTCAGCCACCGGGCAAAATTTTCATTGTTTGCGTTTGAAAAGTCCTGTCCGTTTTCACGGTACAGATACTGAAACCATTCATTATTTTCAAGATGATATCCGATAATATGCTTTGACAGCTCACTGTTGGAGCTGACATAATCGACCAGATGAGCAAGCCTTCTGCTTGATTCTTCATTGAATAAATCTGACGCCATTGATACAACACCGGATTTTATGCTTTTATCTTTATACTGTATTATTTCGCTTTCGGGTATGGAGCCTGTATCGGGCATTGTCACCTTGACACGAAGCAGGATTTTTGCATCCGGGTCCCCCTCTGTAATACTCTTAACGCTCTCGCGAAGATGAGAGTATAACTGTCTGTATTCCGCCTCGCTGATGCTGTCAAGGTCGGCATAATAATTGATATTTTCAATAATGGAGTGAAGATGTATTCCCGCATCAGCGGCAAATCCTGCCTGACTTGTTGTGACACCGTTGGGATTCGGGAAATCCGTATTGCCGAAAAAGAGGACGGGAGATGTAAGCTGACCGTTGATTGAAAGCCGTGATAATCCGTTAACCGAGATAACCTCTGATTCCGGCATATCCGCCGCAAAAACAGGCTTCGGTGTGTCAATCGCAACACTTTCATTTTCAGCGAATTCTGCTGTTACAGCA
>JAZSCO010000140.1:0-20948 GCA_045602965.1 Acutalibacteraceae bacterium
TTGATTTTATACTGTATAGTGATATTTTCCGCCCGAGACGGTTTCGTGAATCTTGTCGGCAAGAATAATTTCTGCGTTTGCGCCGTCAGGGATAACGATTTTGATATCAAATCTTCCGTCAGAATTTTTGTTCCAGTTTACGGAAAGCTTTCCGTAAGGAGTTTCCGTTGAAGCTTTTGCATACTCAAGTCCGCAGTTGAGTTCGGGTTTTACCGTGAAAGTTTTGAATCCGTCACGAATATTTCTTATTCCCGCAATGTGAGTGAAAAGTGCTTCGTCATAGGTTGCAAGGAAATAGTGGTCTTGTGAACGGGTCGTCTTTTCCCATGATTCCCATGCGCTGTCTGCGCCGCATTTGACCCAGTAACCCCAGCTCGGATATGTGGTTTGCGTGAGAATCCTGTATGCTATATCGGAATATCCGTTGTCGAAAAGAACGGGCAAAACAAATCTTGTTCCCGTGCAACCTGTGTCAAGATGATAATCTTTATCGGTAATGTCTTTTATGAGATTGTCAAGAACGGCTTTTCGTTTTTCTTCGGGAACCATTCCGAAGGCAATGGGGAGGAGGTTGGATGTTTGTCTGTATTTTGTGCGTACTGCAAGCTTTCTCCAAAAAGTGGTCTGATATATGTTTTTATCGGTAACAAAGAACTTTTCGTTGAATGCATCGCATATCTTTTTTCTCGCATTTTCGAATGTACCGATATCTTCGGATTTTCCGAGTTTTTCGGCAATATAAATCATTGATTCGAGCATACGGTAAATGAATGCCGTGCAACATATTTCAGCGCCTTCGGAGGGATCCGGTTCGATAACGGCTTCTTCGCCGCCGGAAGGGGAAAGCCAGTCGGAAAGACCTCTTGTGCCCCATACCCAGCCAAGTGACTCAAGCTCTTCTATGTCGTTCAGGGCAAACTGACGGAGATTCAGATAAAGCTTGTCGGCATATTCCGTATCGTCATAAAAATCAAGAAGTGCTTCGGTAGCAAAAACATAGATGGTGTTCCATACGGGAGAGTTGCCTATACCCCAGTCTGCAGTCGGAACAATCACGGGGATTTTTCCGTATTCATTGAAACAGTCGTTCATTATTTCAACGAAATTTTTCAGGTATTCAGACATATCGAAATTATATGTCATAACCCTTAAGGCACAGTTTGCATCGCCGAGCCAGCCGTTTTTCTCCCATACGGGAGTGTCTGTGGGTTTGCTCTGAAAATTGTTGAGCAGAGTGCGCTGCATAATCTCATGGAGCTTGTTAATAAGCTCGTTTGAGCAAGAAAATTCCGATACGGATTTAACATCGTTGGCAACTCTGTATATTACCGTGTTTTCTTTGGTTATTTCGCAAGGGCAGCCGTCAATCTGAATGTATTTGAAACCTTTATAGCTGAATTTCGGTTCGAGAATATTAAAACCGTTTTTGGCAATAAAGCAGTCCTGCTGAATATATGCATTGGGCCACCATTCGCAGCCGTGACCTTCGTTGATGCCGATTTTTTGCACATAACCGTTTTCTTTGAGCTTTTCGCCGTAGGTGACGGTTATTTTTGTCCCTTCGGGAATATTAACGGAAAGCTTTGCCCAGCCTGTAATCATTTCAGGGGCGGTGATAACATAGCTTCCGTCTGCCATGACACTTATATTATCGGGTCTGAATTCGGAAATTCTCTTGATAAAAGGCTTGTTCTGAGGCTTGAGGCTTCCGGCAGGAGCTTCAACCGAAACAGCGTTTTTCCATGTAAATTCAGTGCGCCTGAGGTCATGGGCTTCACCGTAATATATGCTGTTTGCGGTTATGGGACCGTCAACAGTAACGAGCCAGGATTCATCGGTTGATACTGTTTCTTCTCTGCCGTCAGCATATTTAATCGCAATGTCGGCAATGAGTTTCGGAGCAGACCGCCATGAAGCCGTGTGCCAATCCCAGACATCGGTTGTTTCGTTGAAAAAATAATTTCCGAGTTCAACTGTTATTTCATTTTCACCGTTACTAATCAAAGAAGTAACGTCAAAAATTCTGTAAGCAACGGTCTGATTATATTGTGTGTGCGCGGGATTCAGAACGGTATCGTCGGGGAGACAACCGTTTATTCTGAGTTCAAAAAGACCGAGTCCGCAGATTTTAATTGTTGCTTCAGATATATTTTCATTTATCACGATGTTTTTTTTGAAGATGGGTGCAAACCTGTCTTCAACAGTCATTTCTGCGCCTATCCATTTGCCGAGCCATTTATATTCCATATTAACCGTCCTTTCCCGATTATATGGTTAAAGTATAAACCCGAATGCAATTAATCGTCAAGAGAGTGTGGCGTATAATTATTAATAAACTTGACAATAAACAGGTTTTTTGATATTGTTTTAATGGATAAGTTTGATGCTTATAATGGAGAGGTGTTCTGATGCGCAGAAAAATTTCTGATTGATATTTTTGAACAGCCGGTCGAAAAAGCATACAGACGTTCTAAGGTTTTCTGGCCTAAAGGATATGATGAATTCTTAAGTACAGCTATGAATCTTCATAGAAAAATATACAGAAATAAACTCGCATTGGCATTTAAAAATTTCAAACGCAAGCTGAAAACGCTTTTTAAATAAAGATAAAAAACCGTTCTGTCATAATGGAATTCAATTCCTCGGAGGCGTTTGCATGAGTTGCGAAAACAATGTTAATCACAATCTTTACTTACGGTAATCATAAGCGTAGTTTTTGCGGTTTTACAGAAAACTTCTCTGATATTGACAGAGGGAAATTTGATATTATAATTAAGAATTGGAATTATTATTTGCAAAAAAACATACCATGAAAGAGGATTTATTATGAATATTTTTACAGGGAAAACATTGCTTATTACAGGTGGTACAGGCAGCTTCGGAAATGCCGTTCTCAACCGTTTTTTAACAACTGATATCGGCGAGATACGCATACTTTCCCGCGATGAAAAAAAGCAGGACGATATGCGCCATGAGTATCAGCTCAAGTATCCCGAGTATTCGTCAAAAATCAAGTTTTACATAGGCGATGTGCGTGATTACAACTCGATTTCGGGTGCATTCAGAGGCGTTGATTTTGTGTTCCACGCCGCTGCTTTGAAACAGGTTCCTTCGTGCGAATTTTATCCGATGGAGGCTGTTAAAACCAATGTTATCGGCTCTGATAACGTTATAACCGCCTGTGTTGAAAATAAGATTAAAAAAGCTATTTTTCTTTCAACGGACAAGGCTGCATATCCTATCAATGCAATGGGTATGAGCAAAGCTATGATGGAGAAGAATGTTGTTGCAAGATCGCGTCAGATGCTTGAAGGCGATCCTGTTCTTTGCCTGACAAGATACGGTAACGTTATGGCGTCGAGAGGCTCTGTTATTCCTCTTTTCTGCGACCAGATTGCAGAGGGAAAAACTCTTACGGTAACCAATCCGGACATGACAAGATTCATGATGACGCTTGATGATGCGGTAACTCTTGTTCTCTATGCATTTGAACACGGAGAACAGGGTGATTTGTTTGTTCAGAAAGCACCCGCCGCAACAATTGAAACTCTTGCAAAGGCTGTTCTGGAGCTTAAAAATTCCGATGTCGGCTATACCTGCATAGGCAGCCGTCACGGTGAAAAGCTTTATGAAGTTCTTGTCACAACAGAAGAAATGATCCGTTCCGAAGATCTTCCCGGCTTTTACAGAATCAAAGCGGATAACCGCAACCTCAACTATGACAATTATTTTAAAAAAGGAAATAAAAGACTTGAACTTGATGAGCAATATACTTCTCATAATACCGAGCGTCTTTCTGTTGAAGAAATGAAGGAATTGCTTCTTAAACTCAAACTGTTTGGTGGTAAGTATTAATGAAAATTCTTGTGACGGGATCTGCGGGATTTGTCGGAAAAAATCTTTGCGCTGCGCTGAAAAATGTCCGCGACGGTAAAGACAAAACTCATCCCGATCTTGAAATAACGGATATTTTTGAATTTGATATCAACACGGATTCTGACCTTCTTGACAGTTATTGCAAGGAGGCGGATTTTGTGTTTAATCTTGCAGGTGTAAACCGACCTGTCAATGCAGAGGAATTTATGCAGGGAAACCGTGATTTCCCTCAGCAGATTATTGGTTTACTCAGGAAGCACGGCAACAACTGTCCGGTCATGCTTGCAAGCTCCGTTCAGGCAACTCTTGAAGGCAGATATGCCGACGGTGAATACGGAAAAAGCAAGCTGGCGGGGGAGAATCTTTTCTTTGAATACGGCGAAGAAACAGGTGCAAAAATCCTCGTTTACCGTTTCCCGAATCTCTTCGGAAAATGGTGCAGACCCAATTACAACAGCGCTGTTGCCACCTTCTGTAATAATATTGCCAATGACCTTCCGATAACCGTTAATAATCCCGAAACGGAACTTGAACTTTTATATATTGACGATCTTGTCGACGAGATGTTCTGTGCTCTTGAAGGCAAGGAGCACCGTTGTGATTTTGACGGTGTCAATGCTGTTATTTGTGACGGCGGAAAATACTGTGCAGCTCCGATAACTCACAAGGCAACTCTCGGGAAAATCACGGAAGCGCTGTATAAATTTCATGCTCAGCCCTCATCACTTCTTATGCCCGAAATACCTGATAATTCATTTGAGAAGAAGCTTTATTCAACATATCTTTCCTATCTTCCGAAGGAAAAAATATCTTTTCCTCTCAAGATGAATGTTGATTCAAGAGGCAGTTTCACCGAGCTTCTGAGGACTGCTGATTGCGGTCAGTTTTCGGTAAATATTTCAAAACCCGGCATAACCAAAGGTGAGCATTGGCACAACACAAAATGGGAGTTTTTTATTGTTGTTTCCGGTAAAGGGCTTATTCAGATGCGCCGAATCGGCTCGGATGAGGTGCTGAATTTTGAGGTCAGCGGTGAAAAAATCGAAGCAATTCATATGCTTCCCGGCTATACCCACAACATAATAAATCTTTCCGATACGGATGACCTTGTGACTGTTATGTGGGCAAACGAATGCTTCAATCCCGAAAAACCCGACACTTTTTTTGAAAAAGTAGAAAATTAAGAGGGGTATTGATATGGATATTAAATTGGACTACTCCGACGTAAAATTCAAAAATAACGGAAAACTGAAGCTTTTGATTATCGTGGGAACACGCCCTGAAATCATAAGGCTTTCTGAGGTTATCAAGAAGTGCAGAAAGTATTTTGACTGCATTCTTGCCCATACGGGGCAAAACTATGACTATAACCTCAACGGCGTGTTTTTCAAAGACCTGAATCTTGATGCCCCCGAGGTTTACATGGATGCTGTCGGTGATGATTTGGGCGCAACTGTCGGTAATATTATCAACTGCTCATATAAACTTATGTGTGAAATAAAACCCGATGCGCTGTTGATTCTCGGTGATACAAATTCATGTCTTTCTGCGGTTCCGGCAAAGCGTCTTCATATCCCTGTTTTTCATATGGAAGCAGGTAACAGATGCAAGGATGAGTGCCTTCCCGAAGAAACCAACAGACGTATTGTTGACATAATTGCGGATGTAAACATGGCATATTCCGAGCACGCAAGAAGATATCTTCATGACTGCGGATGTGCTCCTGAAAGAACTTATGTGACGGGCTCGCCGATGGCAGAAGTTCTTGCCGCAAATTATGAGTCGATTCTTGCTTCCGATATACTCGGAAAACTCGGTCTCGAAAAGAAAAAATATATCCTTCTTTCGGCTCACCGTGAGGAGAATATTGATACAGAGAAAAGCTTTATTTCGCTGTTTACGGCACTTAATAAAATTGCCGAAAAATATGATGTTCCCGTACTTTATTCGTGTCATCCCAGAAGCCGGAAAAGGCTTGAAACAAGCGGGTTTGAACTTGACAAGCGCATCGTAATGCACGAACCTCTCGGATTCCATGACTATAACTGTCTTCAGATGAATGCCCTTGCCGTTATTTCCGACAGCGGTACTTTGCCTGAAGAGAGCGAGTTTTTCTCGTCTGTCGGCAAGGATTTTCCTGCTGTTTGTATAAGAACTTCAACCGAAAGACCCGAGGCGATCGATAAGGCTGCGTTTGTTCTTGCGGGTATTGATGAAAAATCTTTGCTTCAGGCGACGGATACCGCTATCGGACTTTGTGAGAACGGATATTTCGGAAGCCGTGTTGCCGATTATGCCGATAAGAATGTTTCAACAAAAGTTGTTAAAATTATTCAGGGGTATACCGGAATAGTCGATAAAATGGTTTGGCGAAAATTTTAAAACGGGAGGATTATTATGTCTGAAAAAACTTACCGAATAAATGCTAAATATATCATCCGTGAAATTGCAGGGGAATATCTTGCTGTGCCTCTCGGTGCGGGAGAGGGTAATGCTTCACAGATTGTTATCCTTAATCCCGTGAGCAAGGTTATCTGGGAGGCTCTTCAGAAGGACGTGACTCTCAATGAACTTGTTGAAAAAGTGACCGCTTCTTTTAATGTTTCGAGAGAAGAAGCTGAAACGGACACTAAAGACTTCCTTTTTGAACTTCTTCAGCTCGGATTTTTCGAATAAAAAATTATAACGACAAATTGCGGTTGTGCAATTTGTCGTTTTTTGCTGTCTTTATTTGAATAAATTAATGCAAAAATGTTCATATATTTTGTTGACTTTTATATTATAATGCTTTATAATTATTAAGACTAAAAATGGAGCAGTGTTGTATGGAAAAATATTATTCTTTTTGTGAAAGTAAAATATGCATAAAAGCTCCGTTGTTTTGTCACGAAAATGCCGATTGGAGTCGCTTTGAAACAGATGAGTGCAAACCGGATGTTACGATAGTTTGCGAGAAGGCTGAAAATCTTCCCGAATCTTTCGGAACATTTCTCGGAAGAGAAGGCGATGCGTTTGTTTATGCGGCAGATTCTGCGGTTTACCGGCATTTGAAAATGGGCACGAAGGACGGTGCGGTAACTATTTTTGATTACTCTGTTCCGTCTGAAAGTAAAACTTTTATCGGTGAAGCAAATTATCATGTCATGGCAGATTCCCGATTCATATGGAATTCGCTTTCGATGCATCATATTTTACTTGCCCGAAAAACCCTGCTTTTCCATTCTTCGTTTATCGGATATAAGGGCAGGGGAATCCTCTTTTCCGCTGCGTGCGGAACGGGGAAAAGCACTCAGGCGGCGCTGTGGGAAAAACATAGAAACGCTGAAGTGATAAACGGTGATAAGTCGGGCGTTGTTTTCAAAGAAGGTTTGTTTTATTCCTGCGGCATTCCTATTTGCGGAACAAGTGGAATCTGCAAAAATAAAACCCTTCCTCTTGGTGCGATAGTGCTTCTCGGTCAGGCAAAGCAAAATTCCGTAAAACAACTTGGCGGAGTTGAGGCGGTCGGAGCGTTGCTCAATAACATCTATCTTGATTTCCTCGTTCCTGAAGAACGGATAATCAGTATAGACTTGCTTGAGAAGCTTGTTAAAACTGTTCCGGTTTACAGGTTTGACTGTACCCCTGACGAAAACGCCGTTCTTGCGCTCGAAAACGCTTTGATGAACGGAGGCGTGTTTGATGAATAACTATGACCTTCTGATTAACGGACTGTTTGCCAAGGCGGAAATGCAGGGAATACCTCTTTCGGGTGCGTTTGAACTGACTTCACGCTGCACACTTGATTGCAAGATGTGTTATATTCATCGCAATGAACATGACCGCGAAGCTATCAGCGGCGAGAAAGACACCGCATGGTGGATTAATCTTGCAAACGAAGCTTCAAAGGCAGGGACTCTTCCTGTTCTTTTAACGGGCGGCGAACCGATGATAAGGCGTGATTTCGATGAAATCTTTCTTGCGTGCAAGAATGCAGGGCTTCTTGTTTCTGTCAACACAAACGGAACTCTGCTCACTGATGAAAAAATCCGTTTTTTCAGGGAAAATCCGCCGCAGAAAATTAATGTCACGCTTTACGGCACTTCAAAAGAAACTTATTCCGGGCTTTGCGGCAACGGAGATGTTTATGAAACTGTCGTTGAAGCAGTGAAAAAACTTGTAGAAGCAAAACTTACCGTCAAGCTCAACTATTCCGTAACTCCGCAGAATGTTTCTGATGCACCGAAGGCGTTGGATTTCGCGAGAGAATTGCAGTTGCCCATTCAGCCGGTGACATATATGTTCCCTCCCGTGCGGACAGAATGCGGCGAAATGAGCGAAAGACTGACTCCGCAAAAGGCGGCGCAGGTTCAGTTTGACTGGCAGAGAAGATTGCTCGGCAATGAGTTTTCAGACTATCTGAAAAACAAAAGCAAGGCTCCTCAGCCATATGCCGATATAACGGACTGCGGCGAGAGGATAAACTGCCGTGCAGGGTCAACGACCTTCTGGGTAACCTGGAAAGGCGAAATGACACCGTGCGGAATGATGAATACCCCCTCTGTTCCGATTGAGGATTTCAAAGAGGCGTGGAATTCAATAAGGGAAAAACGCAGAGAAATTTTTCTCCCGACTCAATGTACGGGATGCGAACTCCGCAAAAGCTGTGACATGTGTGCAGCGGTATCCTATGCGGAAACGGGCAGATTTGATTCCCTTCCCGAATATGTCTGTCGGAAAGCACATGAATACAATCGCTTGTGCTGTGAATTTTTGAAAGAATAACAGAATTGTGCATGTTCAGGCAATAATTATCCAAACCTATCCGATTTGGATTTTATGAAATAGATTATCGATTTATAAAAATTGGAGGTAATTTTTATGAAAACATTCAAGAAAGCGGTAGCGCTTATGCTTTGCTTTGTAATGACCATCGGTGTTTTTGCCGTTTCGGGCATTACAATTGAAGACCTTGCAGGTCTTTTTGCTCCCAAGGCAGAAGCGTACACCAACACCACCATCGGCAGAATCACCCAGCAGCAGGTTGTTGGCGCAACAACCTCTATGGACGGCATTCTTGCCCGTGATTTTTGGTATACATCTTATGCCAACGGTTATTTTGACGGTCACAGTGAGCCGACAAATCTTGTTATCCCCGGTCTTGGCGACGGCGATGACTATACCCCTCAGGGCATGACATATTGGGCAGAAAAGAACTGGGTTCTTATTTCTGCTTATGATGCAAGCGGTCAGGGTCGTGCGTCCTGCATTTATGCAATTGATGTTGCAAGCGGTAAATTTGTTGCTTTATTTAATCTTTACAATGCTGATGGTTCTGTCAATACAAGCCACGGCGGCGGTATTGCGGCTTCAAAGCATAACTTCTATTATGCAGACTCAGGCTCAAAAATTTCTTATGTTCCTCTTTCGGAACTGGATGTTGCCGAAAAAACGGAAAAGAATATCACCCTCAAAGGCTCTGTTAATTTTGCAGGTGAAATGAACAGCGCAAGCACCTCATACTGCTGCTTTGATGACGGTGTTCTCTGGACAGGTAACTTCTATCTTGATTCAAATGACAGCTATAAGCAGCCCGCAAATGCCGCTCATAACAGCATGCTTTTTGGCTACAGACTTGACGGTGATTCTTCACAGGAAGAATGGAACTATCTCTGCGGCAAATATAAGAACCTCGTCAATGTTACAACCGCATCGGGCACAGATACAAAGAGCGGTGCAAACCTCACATGGAATGCTTATAAAAACGGTGACTCCGTTGATATAACCGGTAATATCACAGCTCCTACCGAATATGTAGGCGAATTCTGCCCCGGTTTTGCATCTCTTGAACTCACCGAGGGCAAGAGCTATGTTATTGAGTTTATATCAACCAATAACAGCAGCGACCTTTATATTTTCGCTCCTAACGGCGGCGGACACACTAATGTCAAGCAGTCAACTCAGACAACAAAAACTCAGCTTCCCGACGGCAGATGGCATTATCAGATGACCTTCACAGCAGGTCTCAGGCCCAACGGCGCAGACAGCGCATGGCCCACAACGCAGTCCACAAACGGAACATACACGGGCACATACACAATGCGTTTTGACCAGGACGCAATTCAGGCGGGCGAAGCAAGAAGCTTTGCCATGACTGACATAGGTGTCAGAGAAGCAAATACTTACAGCGGCAATGAATACGATTATGACCGCATCCATTATGTCGGCACCGTCGGCAATCCCACCTATGTTGTTGCCTTCCCCAATAATATTACTGCAGATATCAAGCATCACAATGCAGAGATCGGTGCAACAATTCCCTTCCAGAGAATTCAGTATGCCATGGTTGATAACGGCAGAATCTATGTAAGCCGTTCTTGGTCAAGATTAATTGCTGACGGCAACTATATCAGCGAAATTGACATAATTGATATCGACCTTAACGTTCCCGGTACATATTCACTTACTGTAAACGGTGCAACAAGAAACGACTGTTATCTTATTGCCGATGATCAGATTCATCAGTTCCATAACCTCTCGATGGGCGAAGCGGTTTGCGTAATCGACGACTATCTTTACATGTTTACTGAATCTGCCGCTTATAATTACAGAAAGAAGGACTGGGACCAAAACGGAAGTTCGGATAACGGACCTACAAGTGTTGCAACACAGCCTGTTGATGTTGTCTGGAAGATAGACCAGTATGCTCTCATGGGTGAAGAGAGAAAGGCGTTCTCATCATCATCTGCCACCGATTCAGCTTCCGCTGCCGGTCATGTTGACACCTATGTTAAAGTCAACAGTCTTGATGAAATCAACTATAACGATAAATACATCATTGTTTATGAATCCGATGTAAAGGCTGCAAACGGCAATAAGATTCTCTATGCACTCGATTCCTTCGGCGGATATAAGGCGGGCCATGTTCCCAAAAACTCCGCAGGTACTCAGGCTAACACAGCTGACTCCTTGGGTATCGTCGGTCACCCTATAACAAAGTATGCAACCGACGGAGATAATCTGAAGCTCAACGATGTTATGGCGGATGATAAGGATTCGCTTCATTGGAATCTTATCGGCGCAGATACCGGCGCATTCCGTATGCAGAATAACGACAGCTACTACGGTAAATTCAAAAACCTCTATTTCGGTTCACGCCTTATCTATATGATGAACAGCGATGGAACATCTTCAAAGCTTGACCACATGAAGATCAAGGATAACGGTGACGGAACCTTCAGCTTCTATTATAAAGGCGATGCTGATTATTATCTCTGGTGTAACGACGGCACCGTTCCTGCCTATATGGATGCTTATGATAAGGTTTATAACAATACCTATGCTTTCGGCGGTGACAATCCCGAAACAACGGATACCGTGGAATCGGGTGCTGTTAAAGCTTATGCCGGTCAGGTTGAAGAGGCAGGCACCTTCCATTCCGATGCTTTTGCGCAGAAGACGGCTAAGGACACGGGTAACAAGACCGGTCAGGCTGTTAATGAAAAGTATACAAAGTTCCATATCTATCACCGTGATGAGGATACTTCAATTGCAGGTGAAAACGGTCTCGCTACTAACCTCAATGCAGAGCTTAAGGATGACGGTACTTACACAATCACTCTTGAATCTTATTCGACCGGTCAGACAATCACTCAGAAATCAACGACCGGTAAGCCTATCGACTTCGTTTTTGTTCTTGATACATCAGGTTCTATGCAGAATAACTCCGATGTTCCTTACTATGGAATTTCGGATAACCCCGAACCCTATGACTATGAATGGGCTGACGGTAACCGAGCAATAAAATATGATAGCGACAGTTATTATAAGGTCTGGCAAAAACGAAGCGATGACCAGGACAGCGGTTGGTTCACAGCATGGTACAAACATACTGTAAACTTTTATTCAGAACAGAATCCTCAGGACTATTATTTCGGTATCAACAGTGAACTTCATCCTATAGGCAGTTCAAATCAGAATTCCATGTGTGTTACTTATGGCTTCAAGAAAAACCCCGATAAGGGCTTTGCCGGCGGATTCTACTGGGTTGACAGAAAAGGTGACGCAACCCGTCTTCAGGCTATGAAGCAGTCAACTCTCGACTTCATTCAGCAGATTCAGGAGCATGCAGAAAAAACAGGCCTTCAGCACAGAATTGCCATCGTTCAGTACGGTTCAACATCCTATCTTGGCGGCAGAACAGGTGAAGATGAATACTTCAACAACACCGGTTTGTATTCAACAACTACCGGTACCACGATGACAAACTTCGGTGACCTTTGTACCGACAGAACCAACCGCACATTCACAGGCTTCGGTAACAATGTTTCTGTTTACGAAAACGCATTCTATCCTGCAAGCCATGATAATCTTGAACAGATTATCAATAACATTTCCGTTTCCGGCGACCCAGATACATTTGTTGAACACGGTATGGAAATGGCTCTCAATATTATTGCTGACCAGATGACACTTTTTAACAAAACAGGTGACAGAGTCGGCGATAGAATTTACGGTACATACGATAGAGTAGGTAATGAGGGCGGATATAACGCAAATGATATTAACGCAAGAGCATGCGTTATCAATATCACCGACGGTGTTCCCGGCTACGGTAAAGATGACGGTGACGCCGCTCACTGCTCGGCAAGAAGAGCTCTCGAACATGCCAACGCCATGAAAATGTATGACGTTGATATTTATACCGTTCAGTTGGGTTCTGAGTCAGGCGACCTCAATAATGCAGACTTCCTTAATGCACTTTCATCAAACTATCTTGGCGGCTCTGCAACATCAAAATATGAGTCTTCATCAAACACCCTCAACATGGGTAATTCAATCGGTTCGGGTTATTATCTGCAGCACAACCTTTCATCACAGCTTGAACTCGACTCGTTGTTTGACCACCTTTCACAGGCAGGTGAAAACAATATTCTTGAAGTTGAAACCGTAACGCTCGGCAGCGATGCTGTTACTCTTCAGAGCCTTGGTGATACCTTCATGCTGACAAACGATTCTGTTGCAACTGCAAAAACCTCGCAGATTTATTATGACTCACTCGGCAGAATCTATGAAGAAGAGCCCGTAAATGCAAACTATTCGGTTACAAAGAATGTTTCAAACAATACCGTTCAGCTCACCGGCTTCAACTATTCTTCCGAATATGTTGCTCCGGGTAATGACGGTAAGAAGCTTATTCTTCAGATTGACAATGTTCTTCTCAATCCCGATAAAGAAGATCAATTCGGTCTTAACCTTCCAATCAGTAATGATACTGAAACTGCTATCTATGCAAACCCCTCGGCTCTTTCTTCGGGAACGGCAACCCAGTATTTCCCGCAGACATATTTTGAAGTTCCCACATTCAACTATGTCTATGACTTCGGTCTTTCAATGGTTAACTCATCGCTTTACGGAACTCCCGTTTCGTTTGATACTCTTCCCGATAAGCAGAGCCCTGCTCAATCAAGAGTAAACATCAATGGTGATGCGTCAATAGGTTATAACGGAACAACGGTTACCTCAAATATCGCACCTACCTGCAACGGCTTAAGAGAATCTTTTGTTCTTATGAAGAAACCCAACAACAACGGTTATTACTGGGCAAAGGTTAATATGATTCCCGCATCAAACATTCTTTATGAAGAAAATGTTGCTTCGGTAAGCGGCAACGGTACCTCATGGTCATCACTTGGCACTCCTGTCAATGCAAATCAGGCTATTTCGGGTAACTATGATATATATGGTTACGATAATGCTTACACTACAGGAAACAACGGTTTCTCAAACGGCGCTGCGGATAATGTTGTTCTTGACTACTATTCATCCAGAAGTGCTACCAAGACATTTGATTTTACCGGTGATTCATTTGATCTCATTTCCGCTTGCGGCAAAAAGACAGGTGCTCAGATTGTAACGGTAAGAAACAGCGCAGGAAAAATTGTAAAGGTATATATAGTTGATACATACTATAGCGACGCAGATGTTATAAGTTCAAATAACGATATTCTTTATCAGGTTCCCATTGTAAGCTTCAGTGGCGATTATGATAAGTATAACGTTGAAGTTACTGCTGCATATCTTACAAGTGCTATGGCTTTCCGTTCACGCAACAATCCGGTTACAACCTATGCAATTGATGCTGATAATGAAGAAATTGAAGTTTCTGCAACAACTGTTTCGGATGATGATGTAATTGCCGAATTGCTTGCTGAAGCAGGAATGGAAGAACTTATCGGCGAAGACGTTGAACTTGTATGGTTTGATGATGATTCGATTTTCAATGGCGGTACAGGTGCTTTCCTTGTTAGTGAGCCTGTAACAACTGTTGAATCTGTTCAGATGATGGCAATCGATGGCGAACAGCTTTCATGCAGAGTTATCTATAACTGGGGCAATGACGACACATTTATTCCTGATACAGAAACTCTTCCCGATAGTTTTGTATTCAACTATACTAAAGGTCAACTTCTTACAAGCAGTGACATAGACAGTAAGTATAAATCAAGTACTATTGTTGAAATTGAAGGCGAAGACGGTGTTTGGAAATTCAGCGGATGGAAAATTCCTAACAACGGTGTAATTAAGAATGATACTGTTGAAGTTACAGGTAAATGGACATTCTATCCTGAACTTAATAATTATTTTGACAGCATTCGTATTTACAATCCCATGCCGGATCAGTCCAAATATATAGCAAGTGAACAGGGTGCATCTTACTACAATGTTATCAATAATCTTGCCGATACTGAAAACGGTATCTTTACAGGTATCAAAGATGTATTTGTATATATTGAAGGTGCAACCTTCGGCGAAGCAAGCTTTGCGGATTATCAGAGTAAGGGTCCCCAGAATGAGCTTTATCTTTCAAACGGCTCAACCGGCGTAACATTCAGCGTAAATCTTCCTGCAGGTGCAAAAGTAATGCTCGGTGTTCGTGCTGTTTCGGGTGCACCCAAGCTTACCGTTAACGGTAATGCAATTGCAATCAATTCCGCAACAGAGCTTTATTATGATATTACCCCATATCTCACTTCGGCAAACGGTGTTGCAACCGTTGCAATAACAAACTCAGGTACAGGTCTTCTTGCAGTCAACAACATGAAACTTGTTGGTGCAACAACGGCTTCTGTAAGCGCTCTCAGCCTTGATGAAGCAAGAATGCTTATGGCAATGCCTCCTGTTGATGTTGAATACACTCTTCCTGAAACAGATGGCGTTGTTGCATATCCCGGTTCCGAACCTGTAAGAGATGTTGAAAATCCCGATCCCGACCTTGATCCCGTAGGTGAATATGTTATCACATATCCTGATACCGATGGCGATACCGATGATGACGGAACAACAGACTGGATTGAAGTTATAATCGGAAAAGTTCGTTCGTTCTTCTCGGATATTTTCGGAAATATCAAAAAGATTTTCGAGTTTATCGTTTCATCATTCACAGAAAAGGAGGTATTTTAATGAACCAGTATGTAAAGCCGGCAATTAAGCTTGCAGGTACTTCGGGCGCATCCACAGGATCATGTGCATACAACCTGACTCCTGATGATTTGGAACTTATCGCTTCAATTATCGGCGATATTGATATCAATAAAGCTTTTGGTATGTATGAGTCCTGCGAGGTTCAGGTTCCTATTGAATCCTATTGCAAATTTACCTCCGGTGAACTCGGCGCTTCAATGGCGTTCAGCTCATAAAATAATTTCAGACTGCTCGGGTGATTATTCACCCGGGCGGTTTTCCTTTTTCTAATATAAATAACTTATTAATAAAATAAAGGAAATTTGTGATTTTGGGTATTATTTTGTTGACTTATATAATGTAATATAGTATCATATATTATTGAGAGAATAGGCTCTTTTCGGAGGTTTTTATGTACGATTTGCATTGTCATATATTGTTTGGTGTTGACGACGGTGCGGACAGCGCCGAAGAATCCATCCGCATGGCTCGTATCGCCTGCGAAAGCGGTACCAAAGGAATAGCCGCAACTCCGCATTGCAATATCTCCGAATATGACCGTAACGAATGGACATCGGAATTTACCCGAAAAATTATTATGCTTAATTCAACCCTTGAGCAACTTGATATTCCTGTTAAGATTTATCCCGGTCAGGAAATCTTCTGCGGAGAAGATGTTCCGAAGCTCCTTAAATCAAAAAAGCTTATAACTCTGAACGGTTCAAGATATGTTCTTGTAGAATTTGATTTCGGTGAGTTTTCGGAAAATGTTTATTCAAGAATTGAAAGGATAATGGCAGAGGGTTATGTTCCGATAGTTGCTCATCCGGAAAGATACGGATTTGTTCAGGAAGATCCGAATGCTGCATACCGTTTAAAAAATATGGGTTGTCTGTTGCAGATTAATAAAGGAAGTGTCAAGGGAGGCTTCGGCAGGGGAGCATTTCTTGCAGCAAGCGGTATTCTGCAGTATCAGCTTGCGGATTTTATTGCAAGCGATGCTCACGGTCCGTTTGTCAGAACGCCGTTTATGGCGGATGCACATGAATATATAAGCGAAAGATTTTCAGCAGAATACGCGGATATTCTTTTCAAAATAAATCCTGTACGTGTTCTCAAAAATAAGATGATATAAAAGGGAGTCTTTGAAATGATGATGAGAGTGGTAAGATGGATTGTCTTACTGGTTTTTGTTGTGACATCTGTTGTTTTCGGAGCTGTGTTTATCAAAGAAAAAAGAAATAAGGATTACACAATTCCCGAAATCAAAATAAGCGAGGAGATTCTTGAAGTTGACCTGAAGTCAACCAATGAGGATTATCTCAAGGGTGTTACAGCTTATGATGCAAAGGACGGAGATCTGACAGACAGAATAGTTGTTGAATCTGTTTCGAAGTTCATAACCAAGGGCGTGTGTAAGGTAACATATGCAGTTTGCGATAACGATAATAATGTTGCCAACGCAACGAGAAAAATCAAGTTTAAAAACTATACCTCTCCTCAGTTCAGACTTTCAGGACCACTTTGCTATTCGCTCTATGAACCTTTCGATCTTTTCAGATATATTTCAGCCGTTGACTGTATTGACGGACTAATAAAAGGAAATATCATCATCACGTCGGAAGATTTTGCCGGTTCAACAGCAGGAGTGTTCACGATTAATGCAACAGTAACAAACAGCAAAGGCGACACAAGTAACATATCGCTTCCTCTCATTGTTGAAGACAGAAGTATTTCTGCTCCGAAAATTGAACTCAGCGAATATCTTGTTTATTTGAAGCTCAATGAGGAAAAAGATTTTGCGGGTTATGTTGTTTCTGCAAAAGATGCAAAGGAAACCGATTTGACGAAGTCGGTCAGAATAGAATCCAACATAGATATGACAAAGGAAGGTCTTTACAGCGTTCACTATTATGTAACAGACACTTTCGGTTCACAGGGTCATTCGGTGTTGATGGTTTATGTAGGGAAGTAAGCTATGAATAACAAAAAAATAACAATTGAATTATTCAGCATAATCAAGGACCTGATAAAGAACGCATGGGTTGTTCTTCTTGCAGTTCTTATCGGCTATATGGGAATCTATGTTGTCAGCCACAGTATTTATAAACCGGAATATACGGCGAGTGCAACTCTTGTTATCAATAACAGAAGCGTTCAGGCAGAATCGATTTCGCAGTTTCAGGTAGCGAGCGAAATGTCACAGGTTTTTTCGAAAGTATTTACCGAACCCATAATCAAACAAAAGGCAGCCGCATATGCAGAGAAGTCAGGATTCGGCGGGAAGCTTAACGCTTCAGTTCTTCCCGATACCAATTTCCTTGAAATTAGCGTTACATCTGACAGTCCCCAGCTTTCATATGAACTGTTAACTGCGGTTCTTGCGGTTTATCCTGAGGTTTCGGGCAAGGTTTTCGATAATGCGGTTATTACCGTGTTGTCATTCCCTGAAATGCCCCACGGCACTTCAAACAATATTGTTACAGAGAATAAGTCAATTATTATCTCGGCTTGTATTGCACTGTCTGTGTTTGCGATTCTTGTTGCATCGCTGTTAAGAGATACCGTTAAAAATGAGCAGGCTTTCAGGGATAAGATTGATGCCAGACTTCTCGGAGCAATACCTCATGAAGATAAGAAGATGACGGTAAAGGAGATTATTGACAGAAAGAAGAAGAGTCTCCTGATTTACGGCAATACTCTTGTTACTCTTGATTTTTCAGAATCGTATCAGAAGGTTGCCGCAAAACTTGAATATATGAGACACCGTCACGGCGATAATATTTTTGCCGTAACAAGCGTTGCGGAAAACGAGGGCAAATCAACTGCCGCATCAAATATTGCAATCGCTCTTGCGAAGAAAAACAAAAGAGTTATTCTTCTTGACTTTGACGGCAAAAAACCTGCACTTTATAAAATATTTGAAGAAAAATATATTGAGCAATCGGAACTTGGAGAACTTTTTGACGGTAAGCTGTCCTACAGTAATTTCCGCCTCAGAAAATATAAAAAAATTCCTCTTTATCTCGCTCTCAACACCAAGGTGCATGAAAACTATCATCAGTGGATTAAAAGCGGAGAAGTTGAAAAGATATTGAAAGTTTTCAAAGATAAAGTTGATTATGTTATTGTTGATACAGCTCCTCTTTCCGTTGATGCATCGGTTACGGACATTGCCAAAATAGTTGACAAAACTATTCTTGTTGTCAGAAACGATGTTGTGAAGGTTTCCGCAATCAACGATGCGATTATCACAATTGAAGAAGTTGGCGGAAAGGTTGCAGGATGCATTTTTAACGATGTTTATCCCGAGTCAATTTTAGGAGGAGTCGGAAAAATTGCTCCCGGCAGTTACTATTACAGTAAAAAATACGGCAATAAATATGATTATTATCACACAGAAAAAGCAGACCATGTTTCCGAAGAAAATGAGCTGGTAGGAGCAGAAACTGTTTTACGATAAAAATTAAGGATGAATTTATATAATGAAGCAGACTGATACAAAAAAGAATACTTCAGCACCTGATAATCAGTCGGGAATAAAGATTTATCTCGGCGATATCCTCAAGGGTATAAAAAAGCTCTGGTGGGTTTGTCTTTTGCTTGCTGCGGTCATAGGCGGCGGAATGTTTGCGGGTGCATATTCAAACTACAGCCCTGTTTATACATCTTCAGCGCTGTTTACTGTTTATACCGAGAGAAGCGCGGCGATCAGCAGTATTTCAATATACACGTTTAATTATGATGCCGTTTCAGCAGCTCAGCTGAGCAAAACTTTCCCATACATACTCAAGAGCAATCTTCTTCAGGATGCAGTGTGCGAGGACCTTGAAATAGATTTCGTTCCGGCGTCGCTTTCCGCATCATCTGTTCCGGGATCGAATATGTTTACGCTTACAGCAACCGGTGCAGACCCTCAGATGACATATGATGTGCTTGTTTCCGTAATAGATAATTATCCTTCCGTTGCTAAATATGCGGTTGGTAATATTCAGTTTGATATGATAACAAGTCCTCAGGTTCCGGAAAAGCCTTCCAATTCAACGGATTATACCGATAAGCTTATTTCGGGCGTCTTTTTCGGAGTGATAATCGGACTTGCGTTGATTATGCTTTATGCGATATTCAGAAAAACAATCAAAACCAAGAACGATATAAAATCAGAGCTTAACTGTGAAGTTATAGGTACAGTTCCGAGAGTTGCATTTAAAAAGCATACAAAAGAAATTGACCATTCGCTTCTGTTTACAAATGATAAGGTTGGCAGTATGTTCCCCGAGTCGTTCAGACTTATGCGTAATGTTCTGATGAATTCGGTTGACGGAAAAGATAAGGTTATTATGGTAACGGGTACTGCACCGGGCGAAGGTAAAACAACAGTTGCCGTAAACCTTGCGCTGGCACTTGCTGATTTTGGGAAAAGAATCCTTCTTGTTGATGCCGACCTCAGACATGCAAGTACCGGAGAACTTCTCGGAATAAACTATGATGAGCTTGAATACTCCGAAATCAAAGAGACCTACAGAATACATGATTCAGAAAAATACGGAATCGCTCTTTTGGATTTTATCAGACCTGAGGATGTGACTAAAAACATAACAACCGAAGAACTTAAGACTGTATTTGATGAGGTAAGAAATAATTACGATCTTGTCATTGTTGACACACCGCCCTGCGGACTTATTTCGGATACTCTTTATATAGCCCATGCATCCGATGCTGTTCTCTATGTTATCAGACAGGATGCAGTCAGCATAACAAGAATCCGCAGCGGTATTGAAAGTCTGATGGCAACCGATATCAAATTCATCGGATGCATCCTTAACGGCACTGCAACAGGTATTTCAGGCTACGGATACGGAGATTACGGATACGGCTATGGCTACGGATACGGATACGGTTACGGTTACGGTTATGGCTACGGCTACGGAGAATACGGAAGCAAAAAGAAGAGGCTGATAAACTTCGGTAAAAAGAACTCAGACAGAAAGTCAAAGCAAAATCCTGCTGTTGTTGAGGAGACGAAAGAAGAAGTCGCAGAAAAGACCGGAGACAAGCAGGAGATTGATGAAACCGAAAAAGTTTCAGAGATGATTGAGGAAAAGAGCAAAGGCGAAACTCTGACAGAAGAAAATGTTGCGGAAAACAAAAATGATGAATCGGAAGAAACGGAAGATAACGAAAAAGAATCCGTAGCGGAAGATAAGTCTGAATCCGAAGAAGAAGTTTCCGACAACAAAGAAACAGAAAATAAGTCTGAGTCCGAAGAAGATTTTTCAGACACCAAAGAAGAATCTGCAAACGAAGAAGCAGAAGAAAAATAAGAAAAGAAACAGGAAAAATCAGGAAATCGGAATAAAAACAAGAAGAAAAAGAAATGAGATTTCAGGTAACCGCCAAAACAGGTTACTCAAGGAGCTTTACTATGAAAAGAAAAGTCACAGCAAAGAGCCAAAAATTTCATATTGAGACATGGCGTATTGCCGCCGCATTCTTGATGATATATGATGTCATGGCGGTCAATCTGTCATATTTTGCAGCGTTATTTTTCCGTTTTGACGGAGTCTTTTCTCAGATTCCGGAAAAATATATGGAGCCGTACACATGGTTTATTCCTATTTATACGGTTA
>JAZSCO010000141.1:0-4138 GCA_045602965.1 Acutalibacteraceae bacterium
GGATAAAGCACCTATCAGAAAAAGAGAAATAATAATAATTCCGGTTTCGTCCTTTTCAATATTAAAAGAAAGAAATTTCAGATTTGCAAGACAATCCGAAAACCAAATAAGAAACTTTGAAAGCATTCCTCCGAAATATGCAGGAATGTTGACAATATTCGTAGTAAAGCACCCTATAATTGTGCCGATTGAGCAAAGAACCATACATAATCCCGAAACAGGGACAGCTATTATATTTGCTAAAAAAACGACAAAATTAAAACGATTATAGAGTGAGAGAGAAACGGGTAAAGTAAATGCGGTTGCGAAAACAGTTATAAGCAAAAGAGAAATAAATGCGCTTGATAATCTGCGTAAAAAAAGTATGTTTATCTTATCAACCAACCGGTCTGTTTTAGGTTTTATATTTTCTGAATATACTATTATTCCCATCGTTGCAAGTGCAGACAATTGCAGACTTGCAGATGCCATTGCAAACGGATTAACCAAAGCAATAATCATCAATGCAAATCCGAGAGAATTCATCGGATCACGTTTTCTTAGAATAAGATTGGATATAAGATAAATTATCATCATTATTCCGGATCGTAAAACAGAATAAGTTGCTCCCGAAATAAGCATAAAGAAAACAACAAAAAAGATACTTACTACAGAAGAAACGCGTCTTCCTGCCCTGAACATTCTGAGCACCTCATATGCCAGCATAGCCCAAAGAGAAAGATGATAACCCGAAACACAAATAATATGAGAAATACCCGTAAAAGAAAAATCACCGAGTATTTTCGGAGATAGTCCGCTTTTATCGCCAATCAATAATGCAACAGCCAACGCTCCGTTTTCATTAGGCAAAATATTATATATCGCCTTCTTAATTCCCACCCGAATATCAATAATTGTTTTCATGAACGGCTTATCTGATTCGGGAACAGAAACAACCTTATATTCTTCATCTGAATCGGGATACGCAGCTATATAAACTCCGCTCGAAATATTAGAGATAAGCGTTGCTTCGTTGGATTCACCGGGAATATAAAAGGTAAATTTTCCCTGAATTAAATCATAGGGTTCTGCATCAGGTACAGCAGGAAAAACAATCCGAATTTTTAAATTTGTTTTCTCAGAATCAATACTTTCTGCACGAGCGATATAGTAACAATTACCGTATTCGTATTCAGGTTCACTAATCAGAACTGCAGAAATATCGCAGGTTTTACCGTTATAAGATACTGCCGGAGCATAAACAAATTCATATGAAGTCAATAAAAGAATACAAGCAAGAACTGCCGATGCAAGAGAGCAAGGAACAACTCTGTTCGCTCTGATGGGTTTAACTAAAAGTGCAACAACCAGAGCGACAGTAAGCACCGACAAAGCTGCAACTGTCACTCCGGTCTGAAATTCAAATAATAATGCAATGATGAAAAACACCGTAAAGCCGATGACGGCAAACGGACGGGGCATACTCATCACCAATCAAAAATTATTTTTCAATAAGAGGAATAACACCAAGGAAAACAATATCGTCTCTTACGGCAGCATCGCCTTCAGCAAGAACTGCAGCTTTGGCAACAATATCGGCATCAAATTTTTCGCACAGCTGCTCAACTGCTTTGAGTGATTCACCCGTGCTGATAACATCATCAAGAATAACAACACGCTTTCCTCTTATCTGCACACCTTCAGCGCTGTCAAGAATAAGAGTCTGAACCGAATCTGTTGTTATTGAACGAACATAAACAGAAACAGCTTCTTTCATATATAGTTTTGCCTTTTTTCTTGCGACAAAATACTTCTTACCGCTCTGTCTTGACATTTCATATGCAAGAGGAATGCTCTTTGCTTCAGGCGTGATAATAAAATCAAATTCGGGAAGTCTCTTGAGAAGCTCTGTTGCAGAATGAACAGTAATTTCAACATCACCAAAAAGAATAAATGCTGCTATATCAAGCTTGTCACTTATAGGACATCTGAGCAGGTCTCTTTCAAGACCTGCAATATTAACTCTGTAATATTCAGACATAATTATCCTCCATCAACCAGCAGGCCAGGCAAAATCTCTGCCGCCCATCATATGAAAATGAATGTGTTTAACAGTCTGACCTGCACAATCGCCGCAGTTGTTGACAATTCTGAATCCGTCAAGATTCATTTCTTTTGAAATCTTTGCAGCAACTTCAAACACATGAGCAATGAGTGAACTGTTGCTCTCATCAATTTCAGCTGCGGACTTTATATGTGCTTTAGGAACAATAAGAATATGAACGGGAGCCTGGGGCTCTATATCTTTAAAAGCAAGTACAAGTTCGTCTTCATAAACTTTTGATGAAGGAATTTCACCATTAACTATTTTACAAAAAATGCAATCCATAACCGCACTCCCTTATTTAATCATTTCAGCAAGAATGTCTGCAACGGCATCCATAGCAACCTTAACATTTGAAATATCTTTAGTGCCGGCCATAGCGCTGTCGGGTCTGCCGCCACCTGAACCGCCTGCAAGTTTTGAAACGGCCTTGACAATATTACCTGCATGAGCACCTTTGGCAACCGCATTTGCACCGCATGCGCAGGCAAAGTTAGCGCTTGTGCCGTTAATGCCGCAGATAACTGCAACTGCATCCGTGTTTTCCTTAACCTTATCACACATTCCGCGGAGATCACCGGGATTAACACCCTCAACAGTAGTTGAAATAAGTGTAACTCCGTTGATATCAAAAGAATTGCTCATAAGATCACCGGTCTTAAGCTGTGAGAGTTCAGCACGAAGCTGTTCGATTTCCTTTTCTTTTGACTTAATATCAGTCATAAGAGCGTTTGCTTTCTTATCAAGTTCGGAAACATTTGCAAGCTTCATTGCAGCTGCAGTATTATTGATAAGAGCATTGTTTTTTGCAATATAATCAAGGACACCGTAACCCGTTACAGCTTCAATTCTGCGTACACCTGCAGCAACAGATGATTCGGAAACAATTTTGAAAAGACCGAGTTTTCCGGTATTGTCAACATGTGTACCGCCGCAAAGTTCTGTTGAGAATTCGCCCGCCTTTACAACGCGTACAACATCACCGTATTTTTCTCCGAAGAGAGCCATTGCACCTGCTTTTTTGGCTTCATCTATAGGCATTTCGGTGCTCGTTACAGATAATGCTGAAAGAATAATTTCATTAACTCTGTTTTCAACTTTTGAAAGTTCTTCTGCTGTAAGTGCCGAGAAATGTGTAAAGTCAAATCTCATTGCAGTATCATTAACAAGCTGGCCAGCCTGTTCAACGTGTGAGCCGAGAATTTCACGAAGCGCAGCCTGAAGAAGATGAGCAGCAGTGTGATTTCTCATGATTTTTTCGCGTTTTGCAATATCAATAACAGCAACAACTTCTTCACCGACAGAAATATCTCCGCCATCAACTGTACCGATGTGAAGAATAATGCCGTCAGCAGTTTTGCTTGTTGTTGAAACAACAAATGATGCTCCGAAGCTTTCAGACTGTACTTTTATTACACCTGAGTCACCGACCTGACCGCCGCTTTCACCGTAAAATACGGATTTATCAAGAATAATGGCAGCGTTTGTTCCTTCACAAGCACTCTCAACTCTTTCACCGTCAACAATAATAGCTTTAACAACCGCTTCTGTGTTATTACGGAATTCTCCGCCGACAAGATCATATACAAGGTGTTCGGTAGCTTCGATATCCTTGAGCGAAGCCTGTCCGCCTTTCCAAGCTTCGGCGCCGGCATCTTTACGTGCCGCTCTTGCAGTAGCTCTGCTTTCATCATAAAGTCTCTTATATTCATCAATATCAACACTCATGCCTCTTTCTTCAAGAAGCTCTTTGGTGAGATCAATGGGAAATCCGAAGGTGTCCTGAAGTTTAAATGCATCTGCACCGCTGAGCACCTTTGAATTCATATTATCAATAATATTTTCAAGAAGACTGAGACCGGTATCAATGGTCTTATTAAAGCTTTCTTCTTCTGCTTTGATAACCTTTACAATGAGGTCACGCTTTTCAACGAGATTGGGATAAGCGTTTGAATTTTCTTTGATAACGGTTTCACAAACTTCAGAGAGGAAAGTTCCCTGAATGCCGAGAAGTCTGCCGTGACGGGCAGCTCTTCTGAGGAGTCTGCGAAGAAC
>JAZSCO010000142.1:0-3840 GCA_045602965.1 Acutalibacteraceae bacterium
TCTGCTTTTTCTCCATTGGAAATACTGTATGCTGTCCGCACCGTGTGCAACAGCCTGGATTGATGCAAGCTCATGTATGCCCGATTTTGGGAGCTTGTTGACATCCTGCCAGTTTACTAATGACGGTGTGCTTTCCATAAGGAAAAACGGCTGACCGTTTTTTAATGAACGGAAAAAATCGTGTAAAAACGCTGTTTCAAGTGCCTCATCGAGATTTTTACCCTTGTCCCATGCAGGATAACTGTCCCAAGATACAAGATCAACATAATTTGCGAACTTTTGATAATCAATTCCGTTATATCTTTTCATAAAGTTGGTGGTTACGGGAATATCCGGTGTAATTTCCCGCAGAGGTGCAATTTCGTTTTCAAAAAAAGAAATGTGGCTGTCGGTTATAAAACGCTGCCATGCAAGATTAAGAGCCGATGCACTGTCTTCTCCGTTTTTTTCGGGCGGATTAATCTGGTCAAAATCGTTGAAGGAATGCGACCAGAATGCATTCCACCATTTGAAATTCAGCTCATCGATATCGTTGTGATAATATTCTCTGAGCCATTTTCTGAAAGCCTCGCAGCAAAGCTCACAGCGGCATTCTCCGCTGTATTCATTTGAAATATGCCACATTTTCAGGGCAGGATGGTTTTTGTATCTTTCCGCAAGTATTCTGTTGATGCTGCGGACTTTTTCTCTGTAAACCGGGGAAGTGAGACAATGATTGTGTCTGTCACTGAATTTGCGGCGTATCCCGTTTTCGTCTTTTCTTAAAACTTCGGGATATTTTTCGGCAAGCCATGCAGGCCGCGCGCCCGACGGAGTGGCAAGGATTGCGGCAATACCATTCCGATGCATTTTATCAAGTATAGTATCAAGCCATTCAAAATTATAAACGCCTTCTTCAGGTTCAAGTGTTGCCCATGAAAATACGCCGACCGTTGCACTGTTGATATGGGCAAGCTTCATCAGACGCATATCCTCATCCCATATTTCGGGCGTTCTTATCCATTGGTCCGGGTTATAATCTCCACCGTGGATTATATAATCAAAAAGCTTTTTTGCCATTGCTTTTCTCCTTTTTTGGATTTAAATGACCCGAACTGTATTCTGTCCGGGTCATTCACTCTGCCACAAAGCTCAGTAAACACTTCGTGTGTTACAGTTTAAATTTGTTTTATTTTTTAACTTCAAAACCTTTAAGGGTTCAGGCTTTTTACGAGTTCATTTAAAGTTGAAACGGTTGTTGACCCCGCTGAAGCTCCGGCTGAAAGCAGTTCTTCATAATGTCTGTGATAGGAGCCAAAGACCTTATCTGCGCCATCTATATCCCAAATAACATCAGTAATAAAGTGTGCGAAGTCGTTATCCGGCAGAATATATCCGATTGCATCGTTACAAAGTCCCATAACAAGAACTGTTTTACCTTCGGGAATGAGTTTTGCGGTTGCTTCATAAGTCCATTCTGTACCTGAATATGATTCTTCCGCCGAAACAAAATTACCGTATATAAGTTGAGGTACAATTTCACCGGGAACAGTAAGCAAAACAATATCTTTTCCGATTTCTATGTATCCGGCTTCCGTAATAACGGAATAACCTGTTTCGCTTGAAGAATCCTTTACGGTTGTTGTGCCGATAAAGCCTTCGGTAGCACCGTAAGCGAAAAGACCTGTTTCAAGGCTGACAACATACTCAGTCATTCTGACATTGAGTATGGGTTCAATTTCTTTTAAATTATCCTGGGCTTCCAGAATAAGTCTTGCGTATTCATAGCCGTAGAGGATGGCTGTCTTATAATCTTCTGCAGTAGGATTGACAGCGACTTTTTCATCAACCTCACCAATGGTTGACGCCGGAACATCTGCCCATTTGTTAACAGAAACAGGTGCTTGTGCACCCTGAATAAACATAAAATTCATACCGGCACCGTTGATTTTTTCTTCCATAAATGCAGGAAAGTCTGCAGAAAGAAGATTTGTTTCTTCATCAACAATTGTTGGGTGTGCGCCGATATTGGTAAAGATTGTTGCTGCTGAAGTCTTGTTGTCGGGAACAAATTTGAAGCAAGCAAATTTGTGCTGATAGCCCTCGGTATAGTATCTCTTGTTGACAAGATACGGGTATTCATCATCGGCATACAGACCGTGCTCGTCATCCTTGCCCATACCTGCTGTTTCGAAATAATAGAGCGAACCGGTTTCGATATTCGTATATGCTTCAACAATCGCATCGGATGCACGGTCAATCATAACCTCAAGAAACTCAGTATCCATTGACCTGCCTGCTCCGCCGAAGAAACTGAGAAAGATTTTAGGCAACAGGTCAAGACCTATACCCTGAGTATCAATAACCGTATGGCAGTGTGTAGCGTTGATATTGATGGCATTGATATCGCTGTCAACTTCCTTTTCTTTGAGCTTTTGCTCTACAGCACTTCTTATAGCGCGGACATCTGCATTGGCAACACCGATACCGTCGATTGAAGCAAAGATTGTTGTGCCTCTGCCCGAACCGTCGTTGAGGGCAATTGCAACAGCCTTCTGATCGTCGAACACACCGTTCACCTTCTGGGTAAAATATCCGCCGGTGTAGTATTTTTTGCTTCCGTCACGAAGATTGTCGGGAACAATGCTTTCCTTGCCGAAGCCGAGAGACCATTTTGCTCCGTCTGCAGCATTGTCAATAAAGCTTTCAGTTCCTTTATAGAAATTTTCACTGTCTGAAGCAAAGTATTCTTCAACCGTCGGGTAGTCAGGCGTGGGAGTAAGAACACCCAACAGTCTGATCAAGCTGTCAATAAAGCCTCCGAGCATATTTGAAACAAAGTAAATGGGATTATTGTCCTGTTCACCGCTTGCGAAAGCAGTTATTGAGTTTACAGAAAAAAACATAGTAAATACAAGAAGAATTGCGATAAAAGAACGGGAACGCTTTTTCATTGTTGACATCTCCTTATAATCAATTGTAAACCGATCTGATCAGCTTTTCAGTTTCTTCAAGAATAATTCTGCCTGTCTCAGGTCCGGTTGAGTTAGTTTCTTCGTAGTGGTCTCTGTCCATATCATCAGTAGCCTTGTTGATATATGGCAGGGTCTCATTAAGCAGAAAATCATTTTCAGCAAGAATGTAGCCCAACTCATCGTTGCAAAGCCCGACAACAAATTTGTGCTTGCACTCTGTCATTTCGGAAAGGACCGTTTTATAGCTTGCCCTTCTGTGGTTTGCACTGTCCTTTTCTGTCAGGAATTCACCGTTATAGAGCTCGGGGAAAAGCTCGCCGGGAACAAGAAAAACAGCAACATCCTTATCACCCAATTCCATATATCCGACTTCCGAATAAATACAAGCACTGCTCCTTTTTTCGGTTCGTCCGATATCGTTATTGAGAACCTTAAGATATCTTGCAAGAATCAGCACAGTATTTTCACCCGGAATAATAACACCCTTGGATCTTATATTAAGAATCGGCTTCAGCTCTGTTTCATTTCGGATTGAAAGAACTGCTTTGCCCAATTGTCTTCCGAAGTCCTTCATATAGGCTTCACAGTCGATAGAATCTCTGTAGACCTTTTTTATTTCCTTAGCAGAAATCATACCGCCTACGGCACCGTTGAAAAAAACAGCATCAGCATTCGGAACATTGTCCTCAATTTCCCTGATAAGATATGCGGGGAAATCGGCACTGACAAGCGATGTTGTTCCGAGCAGCTCTGCGTGAGAAGCAAAATTAACTATGAAAATGTCACCGGATTTGTCATACGGAGAGAAGAGGATTTTTGTCAGGTTTTTGTCATAGAAGTCGGAGGCCAAGCGGACTTAGGAAGACAACATATTAGGACAAGTTCT
>JAZSCO010000143.1:0-12240 GCA_045602965.1 Acutalibacteraceae bacterium
ATTTACCAACGTCTGCATTTCCTCTAAATCATATATTTCACGCTTTTTAGTTTCAACCTTAACAGTGTGTACTCCTTTGCAAGGGTCTTTCAAATACATATTATAATATCTTGCGGCAAACTCATACACATCGGATATAAAGCCTTTATAGAGTTTCTGTGTTTTGACTGAAAGCCCTTTACCCGTGTGTTTATTTGTACCTTCCTGAGCAAGGCTGTTGATAAATTTCTGAATATGAGCCGTTGTAATGCGGTCAAGCCTTAAATGACCGATTGCTTTATATGTTCTGTCCTTGCAATCCTTAAGACGTTCAAGCGTAAGCTGCTTGTGGTTTCCTTCAAGTTCCGCTTGTGTCAGAAACATTTCGGCCATTACTTCAAACTTAACATTAGCCGATACAAATGAACCCGTTTTAACTTCTTCCTCAAATATCACAAACTGCTTCTGGCATTCCTTCTCAATCTGTTTCGGAGTCATTCCCGCTTCGGGAACCCATGTTTTAGTAACGATATTCTGTGTACCGTCAGCTTTCTAACCGTCATAAATTTTAAAACGGTATCCATTTCCTCTTTTTTCAATTCTACCTATAAAACCATCTTCTTTCGTAAATAATTCAGCAAACGTACATTTGTTCTGTTTGCATATTAATTATAACTCAAGATTAATAAAACGTCAACGTACGTAACGTACAAACTTGGAGGTGATAAAATGTCCATGGCCCCTAAAATGCGCACAATAAAGCAGGCAATTAAAGAAATAAAAGAGTCTGACAGCAATACCGCTTTAACTGAAAGAGGTCTTCGCAGACTTGTTGAGGAAAAGAAAATTGTTTCTACCCTTATAGGGAACAGAAATTTAATTGATATGGAGCAGCTTTATGATTATTTATCGGGCAAAAACCGCTCATAAAAACACCCGATAAGACCCACGCAAAAAGCCGGGAGGCCTTGATACTTAAGGCTTCCCGGCTTTCGTGATTTTCAGAATAAGGACCAAATAAGGACCATTTGCGAATTTTTAAAGAAAAGGAAAAAGCTGAAACCGTTGTATATCAACGATTTCAGCCTTCTTTAATATGGTCCGAGTGGCGAGACTTGAAAAAGCCACCGGACTTGTTGCGGTTTTTCGCAAATTCTGTAAACCCTTATATATCAACGTGTTTCAAGTGTAATTTCTTGTTGTTTCGGATAATCTCTTGTGATTTTCACGAAAAATAATGTCCAAATAATGTCCAAAAATGCTCCGAAAAAACGACCCGATTAAAACGATTTGATAAGTTCAACCGTTCCTCTTATCCATTTTATCGCTCCGTTCAGACGGTAGCCTTTGAAACCTGATTCAACGAGGATTTCATTGATTTCCTCATCGGTAATATCAAGATTTATGAGCTTTGTGAAATCGACACCCTCTTTGGCGATATCGCAGATGTAATCATAATAAGTGCCTGAGTATCCGAAATTTGTTGCATACATTTCGATGTTCTCAACAGCATTCTCAACGGTTTCTTCTGTATCTTCATAGAAAAGGCTGCGTCCGTTATCGTAAAGCGGATAGAAGCTTTCACCTTCGGATGTCACTTTGACCGCCATGTTTGAGAGATGTCTGTCATCCTGCCTTGTTATGAAATCAAGCAGAATCATTCGGATAAAATCATCCTTATATTGAGGTCTGACAGCAAGCAGGTTTTCATATTCGTTATCAGAACGAGCACCGTCAAAAAGTCTGCGGAAGTGTACGATATATTCATTTGAGAAATCATAAAGAAATTCCGAAAAAATTGTGTTTTTATCGTGGAGATAAACGGGACAGCAAGTCACACCGAGCTTTTCGGCAAGCTTATATACAGCGATTTCGGATTCAACATCGGTCACAAGCGGACTGATTCGCTGCTTATAAATGCCGTATTTACCGTCCATAACTCCGTAGCGTTTGATGTTGTAGCCTTCAGGAGTGTCAACACTGTCGCCGACAAGGTCGATTTTCTGCAGAAAGACAGATTCAAAAACCTCTGTCATTATTTCATCGATAGTTTCATCCTTGTTGTGAGCAATCCAGAGCAAATCCTTGGGATGAATGCCTCGTGTAACCTTGGCAATCCTCAAAACATCGTATGCAGAAAGTCCGCATCTGAACAAGATTTTCTCAATATCACGCCTGTCGCGGCTTACAACTCTCTCAGAAAGAAAGCCGACAAACTGCTCGTGAGTCCAGTTGTTCTGACCGTGAGTGTATAGTTTTACAACATCGTTGTATTCGGGACTGATGAAATGAACGTTATAGGCAGTGTCGATAAGACCAATAATATCGTTACCCCATTTAAGATAAAACTCTGACTGACCGACGGGATTTTTCATTCTTCCGTCAGTCGGTTTTTTTGCGTCAACGGGGATTCTGTAGGTCTTACCCACAAGCACGGCACCCTCGATTTTACCTTCTTTACAAAGGGTGCGGACACGTCTGTCGCTGATATTCCATTTTTCTGCAGCTTTGGCAGTAGTCATAAAGTCCATATCATCGCCTCCAAACGTAGTATAACATATTATCGGAACAATATCAATAGTATTATTCCGATATCCCTTTCATCACTCCGAAATTCTGATTTTTGCAACCGTAATTTTATAGGTTGATTCATAACACGGAGGATTGTTGACGTAGTAAAGAGTTGTTCCGTCCTCCGAGAAAAAGAGCGACGGACTGTAACCGCATTTTACGTAAGGATCATCGGTCTGATACGGAATGGGATTATCAATCGTAGCAAAGGTTTTGCCGTAATCAAAGCTGATGAACATATCCGCACCCGTGTCGCTTTCGCCTCTGACGGAGTGTTTGCCTGTAACAACAAGTGTTCCGCATTCACCGCCGACGGGTGACCACGCAACGCACGGAGATGAGCCGAAAGTTTTACCGCCTGCAGAAACTATCTTGCCGTAATCCGAAACGTCTCCCCAATTATCGAGAGAAGTTGACCTCTTGCAATAAATCGGATTCATAAAAATACCGACCATCTCGTAAACCATTAAATATTCGCCGTTGCCCATCTTTGCAATCGAAATCATACCCGGTCTGAGCGAAGAATCGGAACAGGCAACGCATTCAAACTTCTCGCTCCAATTAACAAGGTCGGTTGTGTATTTATAAACAAGCTTCTGCGAATGCTCGGGGTCTGAATCGTCAGAATAGAAACAGAAAAGTCTGCCTGTTTCTTCCTCATAAATCAAATATGGCTCCCATACTCCCCAATCTATTCCGCCTGCTTTGTCAACGTTGCAGAAAGCGTTGAACGATTTGCCCGCATCGTTGCTTGAATAAAGGGTTATCGTGCTGTCCGTAACGCCTTCGCCGTATATTGACGTTGCGGCAAGAATGACCGTGCCCTTTTCAAAATCGCCGATATCCGCAGGTAACTCATAAAGGAACGGCATCCATTCGTTCCAGTAGCCTTCGTTAAGGTTGTCTTTCACCGTGCAGACGTATTGCCACGTTTCAGCATCATCGTTGCTCTCGTATATGGGATAAGTGTCGCCCCACTTCTCAAACGTTGCGAGCAACTTGCCGTTATCAGCTTCATTCTTCTGATAGCGGAGCTTTATGATTGAGGGATATTCAACCACGTTTGCGTTGTTATCCGCAGGAACGTATATATCGCTCACGGACTCAACCTCAAACTCAATCGGAAGATGCTTATATTCAAAATTCAGACCGATATTCGGAAACAGAGTTCCGAAAACCGTCAGCAATGCAAGCAAAAAACGAAAAAGAACCATTTTATCTCAATCCCATCGTTGAATTATAATAATCACATTATATCACAAATCTTTCTCGTTGCAACAGGTTGCATACCGAAAACACACAAGCTCCGCAGGAAAACTCTGCGGAGCTTGATATGTCATGACCCTCAAATGAAAGGAGGAAGGGATTTTTATATGAATGTGTCGTGTGTAAATTTTGCACCGAGACGGAAACCGGAAATGAAAGCATCGGTGAGGCTGCGGCTTGTGAATTCAATGTATTTGTCCGTGTATTTCAGAAACAACGCTTTTTCATCACCTGTCAGCTTATCTGAAATCTGCTTTTCAAGCTCGGTCAGGTCATTCATTTTATTTTTAAGCTCGCTTCCGAGTTCAGGACTGCTGTAATTCTGAGTCTCAATGTTCCCGTAAAACAAATCCTCTATAAATCCCATATAATCTCCGTTCCGATAATTATTGTTTCTTCTGTAGAATATTATATCGGATTTCATGGCTCACGTCACGTTCTAAAGCGCACAATCTTTAACGCGAATTCAGCATTATGGCCTCTGTAGCGCACAAAAGCCAATGGTTCAACTCTATCGGCTCTTTCTGATCTGTTAATTAAAAAGATTATAAACCGCACCAAGCAGCTTGTAAAAGCCTACTGCAAGCGGATTCAGAACATCCCAGAACCATTCCTCATAAACAACAGTCCATTTATAGGGCACTCTGTAAAGATAGAGCAATTCGCAGTCCGAAAGAAGGTTTGTTCCGCCTTCTGAAAACAGAACGGCATTCATTTCTTTAAGATCATTGTGAAGCTTTTCGCCCTCCGACATCCAAACATACGGGAACTGACAGCGTGAAAATTCGCCCCGTTTGTTTGCGGCTTTCCAGTATCTCCACGAAAGCTCCGTTCTGCGAATCTGCTGAAGCTGTTCATCATCTTCGGCAACAGTCTTTGCCTTTTCCCAGAGCTCATTGCATTTTTCAACATCTTCATCGGTCATATTATAAAGTGTATTTTCAGCCGACTGATAAATTGAAAGATGCTTGCTGTCGGTAACAGCGTGTTCTGTTATGATGTCAATAAATTCTCTGATATAGCATCCGCCCGGACCGTAAACACCGTTAAGATAGCCGTCCATTTCGGCTTCATAATCAAGATAAGGATTCTGCATAAGCTTTGAGAGAAGATATGTCCTCATCTCGGCAAACTCGGCATCGCTGTTGTCGATATAATAATTTCCCTCTTCATAAAGACCCTTGGCATTATTCTCATAGAAAATCTGAATATTTCTCTGAAGTACGCCGAAATTCGGGAATATACAAAGCGTATTTGCGTAGTTATGAACATAATCCCAGATATAAATTCTGTTGCAGATTTTGCCCCATTTACGAAGGTCATTCATAAAATCAACATTCTGCTCACATTTCGGGTCATCAAGAGTATGACCGAAGCAGCATTCAATCGAGCAAAGTCTGACAATAACATCCTCACGGGGAACAACCTTTGTGGGTGCTTTTCTTGTGTACTGATAAGCGAAGGTATCAAAAACAACGTTGTCGTAGCCGTGTTCTTTTACTCTGCGTGCAATTTCGTTGACAAAAGTAATCATTGTACCCGACTGCGAGCCGTTTTCATCGTCAATCGCCTTGCAGTTATTGCACTGACAATAATCAAAATTATCGTGCTGAGTGAGTGAAACAATCTGAATATCCGCATCGGGGTTGTGCTCCGATTCAAGAAGCTCGAGCACCTCTGCCGTCACGATATCTTTCACCTTCTCATTGGTGAGGCAAAGCTGATTGGGTGTTCTCTTGCCGTTTCTGAGTGCGAAATATTCGGGATGCTCATCAAAATATGTTTCGGATTTGCAGAAAAATGTTGTCATCGTATGACAGAATCTGCCGAGATATTCAACGGCAGCTCCCTGCTCTGCGGTAAAATCTCTGTAAGCACCACCGATCAGACCGTTTGCAAGTGAGAATTCGATATCACGGGAGCTTGCGGTGTCTGTTTCCGTATATTCAAAAAACGGAGTGTATTTGATATCTATATCAGCAGGAACGGTGAGAGTGCTGTTTTCAGGAGCGATAATCACCTGCGTCTCATACCAATGACAGCCGCAGAATTTTTCAAGAAATGCATAAACACCGTTTATTGTACCCTTGTTGCCTGCACCGCTAATTATAATTCTTTTATCGGTTGAGGTAATGATATAGCTTCCGTCGACGGACTCCGAAAAATCAGTTTTATCTCTGTTTGTTTCGCCTACGCAGATTTCATATTCCGAAGAATCGTTATTGGTAACAATTTCGATGTTTTTGCCCGTAATTCTGTCAAGATAATACTTTAATCTCTGCGAGGCATAGATATCCGTCGCCGAAGCATCGGCAGAAACAACAATAACGCTTTCGTAAACCTTGAATCCGTTTTCAGCCGCAAATGCGGTAAACGGAACTGATAAAGCACCGATTATCATAGCAAGCACCACACTTAAAATCTTTTTCATTTACTGCACCTCGTTACGAATAATCATTTAAAACTTATTGTAAAAAACAGTCTCTTCCGTCGGTCTGTAAGCCGTGTGCCTTTCGTTGGGAACTGCATCGGGTGCAGGATAACCCATAACAAGAAGTGCGACAGGCTCGATGTTTTCGGGGATTGCAAATGCTTCACGCATTTTGAATGGATTGAAGTGCATAATCCAAGTTGAGCCGACACCAAGCTCCCACGCCTGAAGCATCATATGAGTTGTGACAATGCTCGCATCAACAATGCCGCACTGTGCACCGTCATAGGGTCTCGTCCAGCATTCATCCTTGTTGTAGCATATAAGCATTGCACAGGGTGCATCAAAATGGCAGCGAGTGCATTCTTTCAGTTTTGTAAGGGTTTCTTCATTGCTCATAATAAGAATCCTCTGTGGCTGATAATTGCAACCCGTCGGCGCAATATGCCCCGCTTCAAGAATTTTGTCAATTACCTCTTTCTCAAGAGGCTTGTCTGTAAATTTCCGCACCGAATATCTCTCGGTTGCAAGTTTCATAAAATCCATAACTGCTCCTTAATTTAAATCAAAAAATTTATTTGCAATACTGTTAAGCTGTGATGAAATCAGATTAAATGGTAAATTCAAATCAAGTGTTTTTACGCTGATTTTGTTGTTTCCCATTGTGTAATCGCAGTCCGGACTGATTCTTTCGCTTGTTTTGGCATAAAGAAGCATACCGCCGACATTACCTGTTGATTCTTTGTCAAGATTCTTCACATAAGTAAATATTTGATAAAGATTATTCGAGCGCAGAGTGTTTGCATCATACTGTGTCTGCCAAGCTTTTCCGTAATACTTTGTATCGATTATCAGAGTCTTTACTCCGTTTTTCAAAGTGATATCGGTCTGCATCGCAGGAAGGAAGATATCATTTTCGTCTTCTGCGATATCCCATTTAATTTGGTATGCTCCGACTTTAAGCTGTGGGAAGTGCTTGCGGTAGTATTCAAGAACAAAATGCTCATACAGTCTGTGCATCTTCTGGTCATCAATAAATGATGCAATTTTATAAGAGCCTTTTTCTGTTGAAAGAAGCATACCGTCAAGAATGAACCAGCAGATATTTATCAGCATTTTATAAGTCTGATTATTTCTGTGAAAACGAAGCCTGTCCCATTTAATGAGAGACGGTTCAATATAATCAATATCTCCGAAAAACAGCAGATTCTTTTTGAGTGCAGATCGTCTTTCGGTGTTCACATTTGAATGCCGTATAAGTAAATCTGCAGTTGTTTTTATAATCTGATTAAAAACATTGTTTTCTGTAAGCTCATCATGTTCGCAAGAAACAAGTTGTTTTCTTTGCAGCTTCTCTTTGACTGTACCGCCGATATCAAGTTTTCCTTTGAGTACAGGTAACACTTCTTGCTTTGATATATATTCTTTGTGCAAACCTTGTTTTAACTGTTGAGAAACGGATTTTGAAAGTATTTCAGCAAATAAATCATGAATGTTCTCAAAAGATTCCGCTTCCATGCTTTCGTAGTTTGACTGGCGGAGAACCTGAAAAACATAAGTCAGCATATAATAGATGTTTTTTATCAGAATTCCTTTATCCTCAGTCATTTAAAACACCACGCAGATTGTTCTTCCAAGTAAGGAGTTTATCGTTATCATCAAACCAGTATTCGCTGATCATCGGGATGATATCATACTCAACAATTTCACTTAACCAGTTATCGTCGGTTTCATTTTCGTGACCGCAGAAATAGCTGTGACCGATGCAGAAGCCTTTGCCGAGAGCAGAATCCTTACTTATAGCAGTATTCAATTCTTTGACTTTATCAACCAGTGCATCAAGAGTTTCATTTTCAAAAGATTTCTGATATTTTACAAATCCATCCGCTGTGAAGCCGGGTTCCATATCACAGAAGCTGAAACGGCGGCGAAGAGCATAGTCGATCATCGCAAGACTTCTGTCTGCAGTATTCATCATACCGATTATGTAAAGATTCTCGGGTACACTGAAAGGTAATCCGTTATATGCAAGAGTTGCTTTTGTTCCTCTGTAATCTTTTTCGATAACCATAAGAAGCTCACCGAAAATCTTACTCATATTTCCTCTGTTGATTTCATCAATAATGAAGAAATACTTTTCATTGGGATTGCTTTCTGCTTTCTTGCAGAAGTTATAGAAGATACCGTTTGTCAGTTTGAAAGAATCGCCATTCGGCTTGTATCCCATAATGAAATCTTCATATGAATAATTCTGATGGAACTGAATAAATTCAATTTTGCTGTCATCCTTTTTACCCATAATTGAATATGCAAGACGCTTTGCAGCATATGTTTTACCTACACCGGGTGCACCCTGAAGGATAACATTCAATTTGTGATTCAGAAGAGAAACAAGAGAATCGTATTTTTCAGAAGAAATGTATACGTCATTAAGGAAATCTTCCTTGGTGTATTTACTGTCATCAAAATAGTATTTTGATATATCAATTTCAGGTATTGGTTCTTTTTTTCTTTCTGCTGTTTTTATACGAATCCATTTCAAATGAATTTTTTCAGCAAGTTCATGTGTCATGTTTACTTTCCAGCCAAGGTCAGTCAATGCCCAAACACCAGGTTGAGATTTATCCAATATACCTTCATACGCCAAATAATTCCGTGCCCAATCAATATTATTCAAAAGCTTACTTGTATTAGATTTTTCATTCTTTACAGCAAGCATCTCTTCTGAAATGTTTTGCATCTCGATTATTTTCTGGTGCACATCTTTTCTTTTTGCGCTTCCGCCAAGCTCTCTCAAAGCCAATACAACAGGAGTATACCAATTTAAAACCTCTGCATTTGAAGAAAAATCATCGATTTTTTCATCTGCAATGTATCTGCTGATATAAAATCCTACATCAATTGCCATAGTCATAAACTTTTCATCAGGATAGCAGGTGTCATCGATTTCATCTTTCAGCATCTGAACAAGCTCTGTATCCTCGCTGATTGCTTTGCATATTTCACCGTAAAAATCAAGACCGGGAACGAAATTTTCAAGAGCATAACCCTTCTTGGCAATAAAATCACTTTCTGTAATTTTTGTCGCTTTGCTGATTTCGGAATATTTGTAAATATAATACTTGTCGGGATATCTGAGCCAGAGATATGTTGAAATTGCATTTACACCCTGATAGTGTTGTTGCCACGAGCCGGGATTATATTTGTCTTTGATTTCATCCGCAGCCGCACTGAAAGCTCTTATTCTTTCTGTTACATCTTTCGATTCATCATAAAGATTGATGAACATTTCTCTCACCGCTTCAGGATCTTTTGTTGCAAATTCTTTAATCATACCTCTTGGCAAGTTGTTCATCGAAGCAAGGAGATTAAATGTTTTATCGGTTGCTTTCATAAACATATCAAGAAAATCGGGAGCATTGATATCCCAAACATCCTGAAAACGCTTTACTGCAACCCACTTGTATTTCTCACCGTCATTTTTTGATTTGCCGTTAAAAAGCTCTTTGAATCTTTTTTTGTATGATGAAAGAATTATGTCGAGTTTATCTCGGTTTAACATATTATCAATCTCCAATCAAATTATTTCCTCTTTATTTTAATGTACGTTTTTCTGTACTTAATTTTTAAGAATTGCCAAATACTCATCCAGTCTTTCGTTGACGTATTCTGCGATGAGGGCAATCATTTTTGAAGCGTCGTTATCACGGTAATAGGTATCGAAGGCTTCGTAATAACGCTTGCGGTCGGTGAACTTGACATTAATCGGCGGATAGCCGTTGCGGATGAGGTCGAGGTTCAGGATAAGTCTTCCTGTTCTGCCGTTGCCGTCGATGAAAGGGTGTATGCCCTCAAATTCAAGGTGGAAACGGGCGATACGCTCGATGATATTCATCGTTTCGGCACGCTTTTTATCTTCAATCAGAAGTCCTTCCATCGCAGGCTGAACCATATAGGGCTGCAGAGGCTCTGTATAAGCACCCATAATGCGAACGGGGATTCTACGGTAAACGCCCTTATCTTCAGGTCTGTTGATGAGAACAAGGGAGTGGATATTTTTGATTACGCTCTCGCTGATGGGCATATCCTTTGTTGCAATATCCTGCACATAAAGGAACGCATCTCTGTGTCCAACCGCCTCAAGGTGGTCTTTGAGGGGCTTCTGGTCTATGGTCATACCCTCAAGAGCCAGAGCCGTTTCTTTGAGGGTAAGTGTGTTGCCCTCGATGGCGTTGGAGTTGTAGGTGAACTCAATCATAAACTCTTCTCGGAGGCGATCAACCTCACCTGCGGTAAGCGGTCTCATCTCTGAAAGACGAGCCTTTTTCGCTTCGATATCAGCAAGAATATTATATTTCACTCTGCCGTCAGCAGGCTTCTGTGCGTTTTCGGGAATCATATAGAGCTTGCCTTTCTGAACAGCTCCTTCTATTTTTCCTTCTGCACAAAGAACACGGACTCTGCGGGCTGAAATGCCCCATTTTTCGGCCGCTTGCGAAACTTTTATATAGTTCATAGAGTTTACCTCCGTCTAATTATACCTATATGAATAAAATATACCACCTTTCAGGAATAATATCAACAGTATTTTTGGGCGAACGCAAATTTTTTGTTCCTAAAATCAAAGTTATCGTTCATTTTATACCGAAAATGTGCAAGGCTGAATCACGGTTTTATCGTTGGATTCAGCCTTTTACAATTAGTCTTATAGTTGAAAACTTACTGTTTTAAGTCTATATATTTTTTGAGAAGTCTTTTTATCATTATTCTATATAAGTTCTCTTTACAGCAAATCATTTAATAAATTCATACACTTTACCTTTTGCTGCATATTGGCACTACCATAAACATTGAGTGTAAACGAAACGTTTTTATGGCCGAGAATTTCTGAAAGTGACTTTACATCAAATTCAGGTATTTCAATCGCTCGGACAGCAAAAGTGTGCCGTATCTCGTGAAACTTAACCTGCTGTAATCCGTTTCGCTTAAGAAAACGAGTGAAAAATTGTCTGTAAGTTCTCGGTTCCGTAGGCTTTGATTTACCTGTTAAAAAATAATGATTCGGATTATCAGTATAAAACTTCTTGATAATATTAACAAGCAGAGTTGGTAATGGAATTGTTCTTGCAGAAGTTTTTGTTTTCGGTGGTCCGACATTAATGTATGTAGAACCTTTCTTCTTGTCATATATTCTTTGTACGGTTTTATTTATAGTTATTGTTTTCTCCGTCAAAGAAATGTCTGACATTTGTAATCCGCATAACTCACCAATCCTGATTCCCGTAAATAAGCCAATCAGAATACCAGCAGTACGACGATTCAAATCCATATAGATACATTGAATAAGCTCCTGCTCTTGATCTTTTGATAGCGAGGTCACTTTTTTTACACTTGTATCTTTCGGATACTCAATTAAATCCCAATTTAAAAGAGAGATTATCCTTTCCTTATAAGCATAGTGCATAGACAAGCGTAATACGAGAATTATATCCCGTATACCCTTAACGGTAATACCGCCATTTTTGTCCAATCGTCCTTCATTGTAGAGATAACAGATATAATCTTGAATATCCGTCTCGGAAATACTGCCTATTTTCCGCTTCCCGAAATACGGAATCAAATGGTTCTCTGCAATTAGGACAAAATTTGCGTGTGTTGACGGTGTAATCATTGGTTTCTTTTGATTTAACCAAGTGTTTACAAGTGTCTTATATTGTGTATTTTCAGTCATAAAGACCACCTCCACTAATATTGTAACGGAGGGGCAATGGACAAATAAATATCCTCTTGACCGTTAAAAGAGGTCTTTTCACAAATTGGAATTAAGAGAATATTTGTAAATTTGTATCTTTAAGTAACGGTATTGAAAAGTATCCTAAATTAAGATTTCCAGAGTTTACTGAGCCTTGGAAAAAAATAAAAATTGGCGATATATATGCCGAAAGAAGCGAGCGTGGTTCTGAAACTTCCGAACTTCTTTCAGTGACTATGAA
>JAZSCO010000144.1:0-23912 GCA_045602965.1 Acutalibacteraceae bacterium
TTCCTCTGTTACACCGTTAATGACGCCAACTTTCGGAATGAGCGTTTTATCAATAACAGGCGTTACTGTTGAATAGTTTGCAAAGCCGTAGTTGAGCATTGCTTTGGCTGTTTCAAATCGGTCTGAGCTGTTTTCGCTGCCCATTACAACTGCGATAAGATGAGTTCCGTCACGCTTCGCACTTGCCGAAACACAGCATCCTGCCTTAGATGTTGTGCCGGTTTTCAGACCTGTTGTACCCTCGTAAAAACGGACAAGCTTATTTGTATTCACAAGTTCAGTCTGACCGTTTCGGAGTGAATCCATCCATATGGTTGTATAGTTGGTTATCAGCTCATGCCTGAGCAATTCCCTCGACATTACAGCAACATCGAGCGCTGTTGTAAGATGGTTTTCCGTTGTGTCATCAAGACCGGTGCAGTTTTCAAAATGAGTATTTTCCATACCGAGCTGCGCTGCTCTGTCATTCAGCATTTTCACAAATGCCTCATCGCTGCCTGCTAAATATTCGCCCAGGGCAGTGCAGGCGTCGTTGGCACTGTAAACGGCAGTCGCCTTCAGAAGTTCATCTACAGTCATCTGCTCGCCCTCTTTAAGCCAGATTTGCGAGCCACCTTTAGACGCTGCACTTCCCGACACCGTAACAGTATCTCCGAGCGATATTTTTCCTTCATCGATTGCTTCACAAACAAGAAGAAGAGGCATTATTTTGGTTACGGATGCCGGATAAAGTTTTTCGTTTTCATTATATTTCATCAGCACTTTGCCCGTTGATGCATCCATGAGCACAGCCGCCTTCGCCTTTATTTCAACAGGCATTTTCTCATCTGCTGCGTAAGACGGCAAAACCGATAACAACATAACAATCACGGAAATAATGAACGTTACAGTTCTTTTCATATAAACTCCCCTTTCATCTAAATATATGTCATAAACAGCATTGATTATCACTGCATTTTCTGCTATAATGCTTTTAATATTTAATCGAGGAGTTTCCTATGAAGGCTGCATTTTATACTCTAGGGTGCAAGGTTAATCAATATGAGTCACAGGCAATGGCGCAAAATCTTGAAAACCACGGCTTTATTATTGCCGACAATTCCGAAAATGCCGATATTTATATAATCAATTCTTGCACTGTCACCGCCGAAAGCGACCGTAAAACAAGGCAGGCCGTACGCCGTTTCAAAAAACTTCATCCCGACAGCATTATAGTTTTGACAGGCTGCATGCCTCAGGCATTTCCTGAAATAAGCGGAAGTCTTGACGAAGCGGATATCGTTATCGGCAACAAAAGCAACCGTTTCCTTTTTGATTTTATCAATCAGTTTATCAACAACAGGGGAAGAATTGTTGCTGTTGATGAGCATAAAACAGGCGATGCTTTTACAGGTGACAGCATCAGCAACTTCCGCGAAAGAACAAGAGCAAGCGTAAAAATCGAAGACGGATGCAACCGTTTTTGTTCATACTGTATTATCCCTTACGCAAGAGGCAGAGTACGTTCAAAGCCGCTTGATGAACTGAGAAATGAAATTGCCTCTCTTGAAAAGAACGGCTTTTCAGAAATTGTTCTTGTCGGAATCAATCTCTCGGCATATGGCATGGGTTATGGCTTTAATATTGTTGACGCAGTTAAACTTGCCGCATCTTTTGACGGGATTAAGAGGGTCAGACTCGGCTCACTTGAGCCTGATCATATTACAGATGATATTATAAACGGTCTTGCTCAGATTCCTGAATTTTGTCCGCAGTTTCATATTTCACTTCAAAGCGGCTGTGACAATACGCTCAAACGCATGAACAGACATTATAACAGCGAAGAATACTATGCTCTTTGCCAAAAGCTACGCAACTCATTCGACGGTACAACAATTACAACCGATATAATGGTTGGCTTTCCGGGAGAGACAGAGGAAGATTTCATCTCTTCGCTTGAATTCGCCCAAAAGGTCGGTTTTGAGAAAGTTCACGTTTTCCCTTATTCAATAAGACCCGGTACACCTGCCGCTAAAATGCAGAATCAGATTGAAAAAGCGGAGAAAGAACGCAGAGCATCAATTATGAGCAAAGCCTGCGATGAAATCAGAAACAAATTCCTTGAAAGCCAAATAGGCAAGCGTCTCGAAGTTCTTATTGAAGAATACCACGACGGTTTTGCTCAGGGCTATACTGCAAACTATACTCCCGTTAAGATTGCCTGCGAAAACATTCACGGAATTGTAAAGGCTGAAATTATCGGCGTTGAGGATGATTATTGCATAGGTAGAATATAAAACAAAAGGATGTGCTGCATAACACATCCTTTTTTTTATTATGTAAATATTAAAAGAGCTGCCACTTTCGTGACAGCTCTTGTTTTGCTTAATCAGGATTACGATTCGTTATGAATCAGTCTTCCTTCTTTCTTCTGGTGAGAACATAAGCCGCTGCAGCTGCACCGGAGATAACGGCAAATGCTGTGATGCCGCCTGCTACCGAACCGGTTTCGGGAATTACAACATCAACATCTGTTGAGTCGTCTGCTGCACTTACTTCGCCCCATGTTGCTTCGAATACAAGATCCTTATCGCCCATTCTTTCGGGAACTTCGGGATCCCAGCCTTCGAACTTGAAGCCGTCCTTTACAGGATCAGCAGGAACGGGAATCTTTGTTCCTTCAACAACCTTATAGGACTTATAGATCTCGCCGTCAACGAGATATGTTACTGTGTGTGTATGCTTAACAAGTTCAACAACACCAACGATAACAATAATGCCGCCAACGATTGAGATACCTGTAATTGCTGCGATATTGCCGCCGATGATTGAACCTGCGATAACGCCGCCTGCAATAACTGTTCCGCCGATAATTACTGTTACGAATGCCTTATCAACTTCATACTTGGGTTTAAATACCATATCGTGACCGGGCATTGTGTCAGGAACTTCGGGTTCCCAGCCTACAAATACATAACCGAATCTCTGAGGAGCAGCAGGAACGGGAATTGCGTCTCCTTCTTCGAGAACATACTTTGCATGTGTTTCGCCGTTGTGACGAAGATATGTTGCTGTATATTCATCGGGTTCGGGTGCGCCTACCCATGTTGCTGTGTAGGTAAGGTCATAAGCGGGCATTACCGCTGCAACTTCGGGTTCCCAACCTGCGAAGAGACGGGTTGCAGAATCAGCAGGATCTGCGGGAACGGGAACTTCTGCCTGATAGAGTACATCGTACTGCATGTAAACAGAGCCGTCAACAATATATGTTACCTTATAAGTGTTAACATCAAACTGAGCGTATGCCTTAAGGTCTTCGCCGGGCATTGTTTCGGGAAGTTCCTTACCGTCTGCATCTACCCAACCCTTGAAGGTAAGACCTTCAACTGAGGGACCTGCAGGATGAACGATAGCTTCGCCTTCTTCGAATGTAAGAGTTGTGTAAAGTGCTCCGTCAACAGCGTAGTAATACTCAATATCATATTCAGGAGTTGCAACAGGTGTCCATTCAGCCTTGATTGTTATATCTTCGGCAGGCATCTTTCCATCTTCGGGGATACCTGTCCAGCCTGCGAATTCAAAGCCATCTCTTTCGGGAACAGGAAGATCCTTGATTTCTTCGCCTACTGCGAAATCCTTGGTCTTAACATTTGTTCCGTCATCGAATTCACCGCCGTTAGCATCGATTGTGAGTTCCTTTGTAACAACAACTGCTTTCCACTCTGCTACTACGGTAATATTCTTTGCGGGCATAGTTTCGGGAAGCTCGGGATTCCACTTAACAAACTCGAAACCTTCTCTTGTGGGATCTTCGGGTGCAACAACTTCATCACCAAACTTATATTTCTGTGAAGGAACGTCGCTGCCGCCGTTCGAATCAAATGTAATTGTATATTCTTTAAGTTCCCACTGTGCCTTAAGTGAAACATCATAGTCAGGCATCTTTGAGGGAAGTTCGCCGTCCCAGCCGATGAATTCATAGCCTTCTCTGGTGGGATTTGCGGGAATCTTACCTGAAAGAACGGTGTCATATTCGAATGTATCTGTGAATACAGGGAGATCGCCTTCAAACATACCGCCGTTTGCATCAAGAGTGAGGTCATGCTTATTTGTTTCCCAAACAGCAAATACTGTAAGATTTTCAGCAGGCATTGTTTTGGGAAGTTCAGGATTCCATTTTATAAATGTCTTGCCTTCAACTTTTTCAGGCTTATATTCAGCGATGGGAGCGTTTTCTTCGTATGATACTACGTTAAGGATTGCGTCGCCGTCTTTATAAGTGATTGTGTATTTGTCAGGAACAATCTTATTCCATGAGGGATAAAGCTCAACATTGTGTGCAGGGATTACTGTTACGGGATTGCCTTCTACGTCAACCCAACCTGCAAAATCATGACCAGCCTTAACGGGCACTGTTTCGGGAACACGAACAGAAGCACCTTCCATACCGGTGTCAATGTACTGTTCGAAAACAGTGGTTCTGTCGGTATCATAATATGTTATGTCATAAAGTTCTGCCCATGCAGCTTTGATTGTTACGTCGTTTTCGGGGAATTTTTCAGGAATGCTTGTTGCATTTCCTTTTTCATCAGTCCAACCGATAAACTTATAGCCGTCTCTTGTGGGATTATCAGGAACAGCATTGAAAGGAACACCAACTTCGGCTTTTACAGGATAAACGGGTGCACCGTTTGAGAATTTACCGCCATTTGCATCAAGTGTGATAATTGAATACTTGATTTCAGGTTCTTTTTCCCACTTAGCGGTAAGAGCAATGTCTCTTGCGGGCATCTTGAAGCCTGCTTCAACCTTTGTTTCTCCTTCGTACCAACCGAGGAATTCATAGCCTTCCATTGTTACATCGGGAAGTGTTTCAACTGTTTCGTCGCAAGCATAAACTGCAGGTTCGATTTCACCTTCATTTGCGCCGTTTGAATTAAATGTGATTGTGTATTCCTTTGCTGTGTAAGTACCTGTAAGTACAACATCTGCAGCAGGCATATTGATTGCATCTGTGCCGTCTGAGAAATATTCATTGTCATATTCGTCAAACCAGCCTGCGAAATCATAGCCTTCAACGGGTGTTGCTGCTGCAACGGGAGCATCCTTGCCTGCATGGAGACCGGGCTGTGCTGCAGGAGCTGTTACGCCCTTATCTTCGGGAAGACCTTCTATAACATAGCTGAGTGTAAAGCCGATGGGAGTAAGGGTTGCATGGAATTCCATGTCCTCTTCGCCCATTGTTACGTCTGCTACATCCCAGCCGGAGAAGATATATCCGTCGGGAGCTTCGTATTCAGGAGCTTCAATTTCATCACCGTATTCGAATGAATCAACCTTGATAAGGATTTCTTCACCGTTTTCATTGATGAGATAGAAATATGCATCGTGAATCTGGAGTTCCCATGTTGCCTTATGGGTTGTGTTTTCTGTGAATGTATCGGGAATATCGCTGTCCCAGCCTGTGAAGTCATGGCCCTGGCGAACAAGTCTGTCGTCGCCGGGGATTTCGATAGGCTGACCGTAATAACCCTTAACGATTATTTCTGACTGCTTAACGTCATTGTTATCAAGAATGAAACCTTCGTTGCCGTCGAATGTTGCTGTGTATTCAATAAGCTTGAAGTTAACAACAATCTTATTGTTTTCGCCGACTGTTGAAATTGCAGGTCTGTTCTCGTAATCGGGCTCAATGCCGTTTTCGGTTACATTTGCAAGAATTTCATCATAAGTATGAGCCTTATCTGCAGTCTGTGTTTCGCCGGACTTGAGAATTTCTACTGTTGTTCCGGGAAGAGCGCTGTCAGTAATAACAGGAACTTCAATGATTTCCTCGGGATTTGAGGGGTTAGGATATGCTACATAAATCTTATATTCCTGTGCTTCGGGATCAGGAATCTTTTCCCATTCTGCTGTGAAGATGAGGTCTTCATCAGGCATTGCTTCGGGAGCTGCGGGAGTCCATCTTACGAAGTCATAGCCTTCCTTTGAGGGATTTGTTGCGGGAACGGGAACTTTTGCACCGTAAAGAATTTCATCATATATGATCTTTGCGGGATTGCCTTCTTCTTCAGCGAAGGAAGCATCTGCGCCGGGATCATAAGTTACTTTGTGCTTGTTTGTTTCCCAGACTGCAACAACCTTAAGGCTGTAATCAGGCATTGTTTCGGGAAGTTCGGGATCCCATTTTATGAATGTCTGGCCGGGAACTGCAGCGGGAGCAAAGTCTTCGATGGGGTCCCCTTCTTTATAGTTTGCTTCGTGAATTACTTTACCTTTGTCAACATAAGTAATTGTATATTCAGGAACTACAATTTCTTTCCATTCAGCCTTAAGACGAAGATCCTTTGCGGGCATCTTGAAGCCGTCTTCATACTTTTCGTCTGCTTCGAACCAGCCAAGGAATTCATAACCTTCTCTGGTTACTTCGGGAAGTTTTTCAACAATTTCATCGCAGTTATAGAATGCATCTTCGATTTCACCCTGATCTGCGTTGTTGGTGTTGAAAGAAATTCTGAACTGTTCTGCGGTATATGTACCGGTAAGAACGATATCCTTATCAATACTGTCAATTACATCTTCGCCGTTTGCATTGTATTTGACTCTGCCGTCATACCAGCCGTCGAATGTGTAGCCGTCAACTTCGGGAGCTTTTGCTACTGAAGGTTTGTTGCCCAAACGGTAACCGGTCTGTATTGCAGGAGCTGATACGCCCTTGTCTTCGGGAAGACCTGAAATTTCATAGGAAACCGAATAGTAAACGGGTTCAAGAGTTGATTCAAATGTGATATCATCTTCGCCCATCTTTGTTCCTGCGGGAATATCCCAGCCGTTGAAATCATAACCGGCGGGAGCTTCGTAATCAGGAGCTTCGATTTCTTTACCGTATGTGTATTCCACGGTAATCTTTTCTATTACTTCGCCTTCTTCATCATATACAACGAAGATAGCATCATGCTTCTGAATTTCCCATGTAGCAACGATTTCAAGGCTTTCTGTGAATGTTTCGGGAACATCGTTGTTCCAGCCTGTGAATTCATAGCCAGTTCTTGCGGGATCTTCGGGAGCGTCAACCGGCTGACCGTATGTACCCTTGAGAATTACAGGTTCTTCGGAGCCGTCAAAGTTACCGCCGTTGGGATTAAATGTAACGGTATACTCAGTGAGCTTGAATGCAACAACAATCTTGTTGTTGTTTTCACCTACTGTGATGAAATCGGGTCTGTTTTCATAATCAGGTTCAATACCTTCAATGTCTACTTCTTCAAGAATTTCATCATAGGTATGAGCCTTGTCTTTTGTCTGTTCGCTTGCTTCCTTGATAACCTCTACGGTTGTTCCGGGAAGAGCGCTGTCAGTCATAACAGGAACTTCAATGATTTCCTCAGGATTTGAGGGGTTGGGGTATGAAATATAGATTGTGTAGTCCTTTGCTGTGGGAACTTCAATCTTTTTCCATTCTGCAACGAAACGAAGTTCGTTATCAGGCATTGAATCGGGCTTTTCGGGAGTCCATCTTACGAATTCATATCCTTCCTTTGAGGGATTTGCATCAGGAACGGGAACGCCCTTACCGTATTCAACATCCTTATAAACAATGAATCCGGGAGTGCCCTCTTCTTCAGTGAAGATACCACCGAGTGCGTCGTAATAAACATCGTGCTTATTTGTATCCCATACAGCCTTGATGTTGATTGCTTCATCAGGCATTGTTTCGGGAAGAGTGATAATCTTATTGCTTTCGTCATCAGCTTCTGCCCAACCGAGGAACTCATGACCTTTCAACTCGGGTTTTTCGATAATAAGTTCATCGCCGTAAGCCTTTTCGTCAACTAAAATACCGTTGCCGTCGGAGAATGTGCCGCCGTTTGCATCTGCTGTGATGTCATAGTAGATTGTTTCCCATGTTGCGATGAGAACCATATCATCTGCAGGCATTGTTGCGGGAACATCTGTGGGCTGCTGCTGCTTGTTAACCCAACCCGTGAATTCAAAGCCCTTCTTGGTGGGAGGATTGAGATTTTCGGGTACAATAATTATTTCATCGGTTTCATCTTCGATTACACCGAGGTCGTCACCGTCATCATCAAGGAAGATGATCTTATGGGTTTCTGCTTTCCATTCTGCAGTAAGAGTGATATCCTTTGTGGGAACCTCGTAGGAAGCGCCTGCTTTACCTACATTGTTTTTATCAGGATCAAACCAGCCGAGGAATTCGTATCCGTCTCTTGCTGCTGCGGGAAGCTTTTCGATGCTGTCTTCGTACTTAACTGTTGTCGAAGTAACGTCGCATTCACCGCCGTTGGGGTCGAATGTTACTTTAATATCCTTGGGTTCGAACACTGCGACAAAGTCCTTACCGTCTGTTGAGTCCATAAGAAGACCGCCTTCAACGTCGGGAATCCATACGATAAAGTTATAGCCGGGAACTTCGGGCTTTGTGGGAACGGGGATAATTTCGTCGAACTTAACGTATTCGCTGTGGTAAGGTTCTGCATCGTTATCGAGGTCTTCCTGGCTGAGATAGAATTCAGCGAGGTATTCATCGGGACCTACTGTATAAAGAACTGTATCGCCTGTTACGGTATAAGCAGTTTTTTCGTCATTTGTAAATTTAACTGCAGTGCCGTCTTTAAGCTTCCATGCATCGATGGGATAATTTTCGGGAGCGTATTCTGCGTAGAGCTTTTCGCCATAAACAAAATCTAATTCGCTAACTGTGGATTCGTAAATACCGTCGCTATCCTTGTCAGCCTTGAATGTTACTTTGTACATTACATCTTCATAGATAGCTTCGAAAACTCTGTATCCGTCTGCCTTTGCGGGAATGTCATCGTCCCAACCTACAAATCTCTTACCGGGAGCTGTGGGTTCTTCGGGCTTGATAACTTCTTCAAGATATTTATATGAATATCTCTTTATTGAGTTACCGTCAGAGAATGTACCTTCCTTGGCATCAAAGATGAATTCGAAATCATAGGTTTCGCCATCTTCATAAACGGGATAGAGATGAAGATCATTGGCAGGCATTACTGAGGGAACGGTTTCAACCGTTGTTCCGCCTTCGGTGGTTGTCCAACCGAGGAATGTGTAGCCTGTCTTATCGGGTTCGCCTGAGGGCTTTGCGCTGAATGCGGGAAGCTCTGCACCAAATCTTACGGAGTAATTATCGGTCTGCTCACCTGACAAATCTTCATAATGGTAAACAAGATTATATTTATTTCTTTCGTAATAAGCATTAACAACGGAGGGAGTTTCTGCATCAACAACGACATTGAAATCGCTCTTTGTTTTATCAAGAGTGAAGCGTTCGTCGGTTGATTCGGGAGCGCTTACTTTTGAGTTGGGAGAAGCAAACTTTTTAACACCCTGAACTTCTGTGGGGTAGTTGCCATCAGCGTCCATATAGTATTCATTGAGAATATAAGGAACATCTTCAGGTTCTCCCCATACTGCATAAAGAGTCTGGTCGTCATAATCATATGAGAATGTTGTTACCTTGTCCTGCTTTACGCCTTTACCGGGTTTCTGAGTTGACCAATGTGAGAACTCAAGGCCGTCAGGATGAACAGGAGCTGTAAGGCCCTCTAAATCAACAGGTTTGCTGATGATACCCTTTTCGAATGTGTATGTATCTTCAATCCAGTTACCGGCTTTATCAACAAGACCCATATCGAAAGTTACAGTGCTTGTTGTTGTGATTGTGGCGGGCTTTGAATCAAAATCGGGAATCCAGTCTGACATTGTGATATTGTTATCGGGAACATCACCCTTGTCACCTCTGGGAATATCGATGAAAAGAACCGCATTCTCATAAACCTTATAAACAGGATTGTATACTATTCTGTCATAAGCATAGTAATAAGGGGGAACTTTTGCTTCGCCCTTAGAATCGATTGCGTTGGTTGTGGGGTTATCGTTAACTTCGAAGTTGAACTCACATACCCAATCATCATCGGTGTATATGCTGTTATTAACACCGGAAGCAAACTTGATGCTGTGGCTGATGATATCACGGTTATCAAGATAATGGGGATCTTCCTCGATGTCGTTAAGAATATAAGAAATATTCTTCATCCAGTCAGAACTCTGGGTCTTCCATACATAACTGCCTAAAAGACCGTATTCACCGGCACCGTATCCATCGTCTGCAGGTCCTGCATAAAAATTATTAACAGAAACCGGTGAGGATTTTCCGGGCGTAAGGGTGCTTGCAAGACCTGTGCTGGGATTAACATGGAAAGGTGTGAAATAAGCGTCGTCAAAAAGGAAGCAAGTGTCACCGCCGGTGGTATAGAAACCGGTTTTGATATAAAGTCTTGCTTTAATCTTTTCTTTGGGTGCAGCCTTTGTTGTTTCAATCCACTGACCGGGATTTTTGGGATCTTCTCTGAAGAACTTAATAGTGAAAGTAATATCACTGGGTTCTTCAGCAGGAGTATCCACTGCTGATGCTGCAACTGACATTGAGCTGAACATCATTATCAACGCAAGAAGCATCGCTAATGATTTCTTTAAATGTGTCATATGCATTTTCCTCCTTAATGCTTCGAAAGCGAAAAGCGCACTTTCGTATAATACAGTTTATTTTATCATAACAACAAACTATTTTCAAGTCTATTTTTATAATTAATTATATAATATCAAGGAAATTTTTTGTGTAATTATCACATTTTGTCTGTTATTCCGAAGCGGTATCAGAATCAATAACCTTTGCCGCACGGATTCTTGCAAGTTCATACATCATCGTGTCTCTCGTTTTTCCGTGAACATTGAAGAAAAGAAGAGTAACACCCTTCATGAACCGTCCGATTGCCGGCGCAAGAGCAAATACCGTCCAGATACCTGCAAGCATACCGGGATCGGTCTGAGGAATCTGTATTCCGTTAACATCATTAAGCGGAACATAGTGGATTGCCGCAATTGCAAGAGGACCTATAATCTTTGCAAGTGCATCGGAAATAAACTTAAAATAATTCATTGCAGTTGTAACAGTTGCTTCATTACGAACACCGGATTTCCACTCAACGTAGTCATAAAGATCGCCGTTAAGAGCAGTGCTGCAATAACGCTGAATACTGTTAAGCGAACCGCAGAAAGTAAGCGCAACAACAATCCAGATCATATTGAGAACAAAGTGGTCTTCACCAAAAGGCTTATAACCTACAAGCCACATGATAAAGTAGCACGCACCGCAAAACATATAACTGCCTGCAGCAAGATTTCTTAAGCCGAATTTCTTTGTGAGCTTGGGTGCAAACGGAAGCACGAAAAAGCTGGGAAGACCTGTAAACAGACTGGAAATAAACGAATACGAGAGTCTGCCCATACAGTTAAGCCAGAAAAAGTCTTCAACAAGTGTGCTGGTGCTTTTACCGACTGCAAAAAAGTTCTTGATTATCAGAACCCACATGGGACGGCATGTACCGATCGCCTTGAGAGTATCTTTAAGACCTGCCTGCTTCATCTCTTGTCTTGTCGAAAGCGGCATTCTTTCCTTAAGAGAGAAGAATCCGAAAATTCTGAACGCAACAACAAAAGCGGCAAAAACAATTGAACCGCCGGAGAAGACAGCTCTCGTTCCGACACCGAGAATCGCCGGCAAGAAGTCAACCAACGCCAAAAATACCGACGGAACCCATGATCCGACAAGGTCGGCATAGGCATCTGTGGCAATAAGTCTGTTTCGTTCGATTGGATTCGGGGTTATGTTGAAAAGAATTATCTGATAGCTTGTATCATAAAAAGAACGGGCAATCGAACCGACATAGTTACAGATGATAAATATTGCAAGAAGACTCACCTGTGACATTCCTGTGGGAAGAAGCCACGGAGTAACGGATGCCAGAATCCAGAATGGCAACGTCAGTATTATATAAGGACGCACTCGTCCCCAACGCGTTCTTGTTCTGTCAATTATAAGACCGGAAACAGCATTATCCAACGTATCGGCAACATAACTCACCGTTTCCGCAGTGCCCCATGTCGTTGCCTTTATACCGAGGAACTGAGTGGCAAAGAAAAACAGTTTCTGACTGAATTTATTCCATACCGTATCGCCCATACCCGAAAGAATATAGGCAACATAATGCTTCGGACTCAGATAATTTTTATGTTGGTTATCAAACTCCCTTATTACCGCATCTTCTTCCGGAGCGATTTTTGATGTGGTGTTTTCTGCCAATATAATCACCATCCTTATTCTTAAAGTTATACTTTCGCATATTAACCCAATATATCATTCATAATATTATATTTGTCAAAAAAAATCAAGTGTATTTCATGAAAAATGAAACACACTTGATAAATATTGCATTTTATAACGTTATTATTTCGCTGACAAGAGGCTTTTCACAGCGGTTTCTCCAGAAGCTGTTCGCATAAATTTTTGCAACATATTCGCCGCTTTCAAGTCCGTCGAAACTGACACTCAGCTTTTCAGGCATATCATAGAAATAGAACTCACTCCATATGGTTGAATTGCGTACGATTACTCCGTTTTTATTAACTATATATATATTATAATCATTAATATATTCATCGGAGATTTCAGCCTGGTCAAATGTAACTGTAAAGCCATCTGAATTTACATCGCTGATTTCAGCCTTTGCGCTCTCTCCAAAATAAGGAGCAAGGTTGGATTTATAACGTTTATCGGTATAAAGATAGGAATCGGGGTTCCATGCTTCATCTATTTTCCATGTAAAGGGGAAGAAATTCGATGTTATGAGGTCATAGGGATAAATTCTGACCCTGTTTTCAGCATCGGCTTCAACGATAAGCATCTGCGCAGCCTTTTCTTTGCCCGGAGGACAAGTGCCGTAAGCCTTATCAAATTCATCAAGCTCAAAATAGCTGAGCGTACCTGTACCGAGACAAGTGAAATGACGCTGATGAATTGAACGGGGATCGTTTATCGGAGCGTGGGAATGACCTGAAAAATCGATAATCTGAGGATAGTTCATGAGAATATCGGTCAGCTCATCCTCACCCCAGTTTGCGCTGCCGTAAACAGTACCCATGATATGGGGATGCTGGAAAAAGAAAATCGGTTTGATGGGATCATCTGCAGCAGCTTTTTTGAGCTCCGCTGCAACCCATGCTCTTTTCGCATCGTCAAAATGACAACCGTTTGTGCAGGTTACACTTATAAAATGATATCCGTTGATAATTTCATGAGTATCCGGAGCCTGCGCAAAAATCCTGTCAAATCTTTCGAGAGCAACTTCCTCTCCCGCAAAAAATTCATGACTTGCAAGCGAAAGATTTACTTTCGTTCCGTCTTTGAGATTTTCGTCGAGAGTTGCTTTGAAAGCAAGCATCTGCTCCTCTGTGCCGCTGGTTGCAAAATCGCCGACAACATAAAGAGCGTCGAGATTTGAATATTCTTCTTTCTCGCTCAGAGCGTAAGAGGTTTCAATCGCCTGCTTCATTCTTGAGCGCTCAACGGATTCCTCATCTCTGTAATGAATGTCGCTGACAACCGTGAATCTGAGAACGGGTCTGAAATTTTTATCAAAAGCCATAATTATCCATCCCTATTATTATTATAGTTTTATAAACAGAAGGAGCTGTCCGAAAGAACAGCTCCGAAAAAATTCTTACATGTTAGCAAAAAGGAATGTTGTAATGAAATCGATAACGCTCTTCATGAGGTCAACACCGATACCCAAAACGTTAACATATTCAAGCCAACCCTTGAAGTTGTTCCAGAAACCTGACCAATCAATGGAGAAGATGTTCTTAAAGAATTCATCAATAGTAATCTTACCGTCAGCGCCGGGTTCTTCAACGGGTTCTTCGCTTGCAGGCTTTTGTTCAAGAGTAACCTTATAAGTTTCGCCTGTGAAGATGTTACCGGAAACAACCTTGATATAGTAAGTGCCTGCATCAAGGGGAGCTGTTTCAGCAACAACCTTTTCTGCGTTGGTAACTGTTAACTTATCTTCAACAACGTCGCCGTTTTCATCAACAACTTCAAGAATCCACTGACCGTTGGTAACAGCCTTCTTGCCGTCATAGTCAACAAAAGTAATCTTATAACCGTTGTTGCCCTTGGGAGCATCGAAAACAAACATATCTGTGTCTGTTGTGTCGAAGATGTTAGCTGTCATTGACTTGCCGACAGCAATTCTGTTTGCATACTTTTCTTCGTTATTGTATTCGAATTCGTCAGTGCTGTTTGATGCGCCTTCGAAAACTCTTACCTGGTAACCGCCTGTTGAGTTGCCGACGCTTTCAACCTTGAGATAATATGTACCGCCGTTAACACCGAAGAGGGGGCTGTCCACAACTGTCTGACCGTCATTGATTTCGATTGTACCGATAACCTTTTCAGCGGGAGCGCCGTTAAGACCGTCAACAACCTTTACAAACGAAGCCTTGAAGTTACCTGACTTTGATGCAGTATTATAAATACCGAAGAAAGACAGGCAAGGCTTTGAAAATGTTACAGCATAATAGTCAACATCATCTTCGTTGACTGCACCGTAGTAAAGCTTTGTATCATTGAGCTTTGAAAGCTGCATAACTGTTGCCTGAGAAGAAATGTCGTTGGGTTCTTTCTCAAAAAGAGCGTTGGTGTTGATCTTTGTTGTAAGTGTGTATTCAAGAGTTGTATCAAGAACACTGCCGCCTTCAACCTTTGCATAGTAAACACCGGGAATAACGCTGAATTCGATTGAAACTGTTTCCTGTGCACCTGTTGATACGAAGGAATCGATTTCCGAACCGTCTTCAGTCATTACGGACACCTCGAAGTATGTTGCAACAGGGTCAGCACCGCTCTTTGCGTTGTGCTTGAGTGTAATGGTCACAAGACCTGTCTGAGTTGAGGTGAATGAATAGTAATCTTCATCACCTGCTTCGTCGATCTTACCTTTAATGCTTGCGCCAACGCCGAAAGCATCTGCTGTTGCGATTGTGCCGTTGTCCTCTGACTCTGCAAGATCCTCAGCTGCAAATGCGCAGAATGTTCCGCCAAGTGCAATAAGAAGTGCAAGTACGAGAGAGAGGAGTGATTTTGCTTTTTTCATCTTTTTGTCCTCCTTGAATTTCAAAAAATTGATAGTTGCATTCTAACACATTTTTTTCTGCTTGTCAAACAGAATAACATTTATAATTATTAATTTTTAGTAAACAAAATATAAAATGAAAGTGAATCAACCCAAATCCGGCTCATCATCAAGAACAAAAACGGGCTTTTCATACCCTTCAAGCTCCATTATGACAATTTCATTTTTGCCTTCATTAAGGAAAGGAGCGGGAATATATGCCGATCTCTGAGGACCTACCTCCCAGTATCTTGAAAGAACACGGTTATTGACTATAATGATACCTTTTTTAAAATCGGGAAGCTTGATAAAGGTATCGCAACATTCGTCGATATCGATTTCCGCTTTGAGGAAAACAGGCGTGCCGTCAAAAGGCTGAACACCGTCAGTGAATTCAACAGCAGAAATATCATCAAGTTCAAGCGGATAATTCTTCCAATGATAAATAAAGTTATTGTTGAATCCGATTCCATGAGTGATTCCCTTGGCATCCTTGAGTTTTGCACCGTAGTTTACTCTGCCCATATTTTCAACAAGCACAGATAATTTTGCTCCGTCAGCAGGAATCTCAACGCTGTTCTTCGGTTCGGTACCGTTTCTGTACTGAATGCCGACAAAATCACCGTTGAGATAGATATAACCTCTGTCATGAACGTCCTGAAGTCTGATTTTCTGCTTTTCTCTCGGTCCTTTTACAAAAGTTTCATAGAGAACAAAACCGTAGCCCTGATTGAGTTTTTCCATTGTCATGGGCATAACCGATTCAACAGGAGATGAAAGTTTATCGAGATTATCAAAAAGCTTTGCAGATTTTGTGAACTCAATCTTGCCGTATTTCTTTTTCTTTATCGGAGCAGGCATTTCAATATCGGGAATGGGTGCATATCCGGAAATAACCTCTCTGAATTTATAATATTTCTCGGTAGGCTCTCCGTTTTCGTTAAGGGGAGCATCGTCGTCATAGCTTGAAATCGTCGGCTCATATTTGTCATAATCATTTGCACCGTTCATATAGCCGAAATTCGTTCCTCCATGGAACATGTATGCAGAAAGACTTGCACCCATCGAAAGAATTTCGTCAAGTGCATTTGCGGCATCCTGCGGGTCACGGCTATGGTGATTTTCTGTCCAATGGTCAAACCAGCCGTTCCAGAATTCGGTACACATAAGAGGACCGTCAGGCTGATATTCTCTCAAGCGCGCAAACTGTTCTTCAGCTCTTGAACCGAAGTTTGCAGTTTTATGTATTTCCGGCACGGTGCCACCGGTAAGCATTTGATACTCCGCACCGTCAGAGGTAAAGAAAGGAACGTCAATTCCCCTGTCGTTCATACCCTTTGCGAGATAGCGGATATATTCACTGTCATCACCGTAGCTGCCGTATTCGTTTTCAACCTGAACAAGAATAACATTGCCGCCCTTTGTTATCTGATGCTTTGCAATTCTGGGAATAAAATCATCAAAGAATCTGTCAACAGCCGCAAGATAATCCTTGTCCATACAGCGAAGAGCCATTGAATCATTCTTGAGAAGCCACCAGGGCAGACCGCCGAAATCCCACTCGGAACAGATGTACGGACCGGGTCTGACTATTGCATAAAGACCAAGTTCCTCTGCTATATCGAGAAATTTCTCGATGTCAAGCATATCGGAATAATCAAATTCACCCTCATGCATTTCATGGAGATTCCATGCAACATAGGTTTCAACGGTATTGAATCCGCAAGCTTTGAGCTTTATAAGTCTGTCGCGCCAATATTCTGAGGGGACACGGAAATAATGGATTGCACCGGCAATCACTCTGAACGGTTCGCCGTTAAGATAAAAACCGTCTTTTTCAATGGTAAAAGTACCCATATTTTTCTCCTTCAGTTTTTAATCGGGGAGTTCTTCTCTCTCATAAGGAAATTCGCTGAAAACTTCGAATTTTTGAGCTCTCATCCAGAGCGAGGGATTGATTTTTATCGTAAATCCGCAACCGCTCGGGGTTATCCATTCGTGCATGGGCAATTCGGGAATACCGTATGCCGAAAGAATGGACATAATAACTCCTCCATGAGTAACAATCGCCGCAGATGTTATGCCCGTTTTCATAAGACCTTCCGCAACCTTCTCAAAGGTACTGCGTACTCTTTTTTCAAATTTTTCGTTGCTTTCTCCGAAAGGAGGCTCAACTCCCTTTTCGCCTGCAAGCCATTTCGGAAAAACGGGATGATCTTTCAATTCTTCGGCAGTTTTGTTTTCAAACTCTCCGAAATTATATTCGATAAATCCGTCGATTACGATGGGATTATTGTCGGGATAAAGAATCTTTGCTGTTTCTGTACATCTTTTGAGAGGGCTCGTAAAAAGAGCCTCAACGGGAGGATAGATAAGCTCATCCTTCATCTGAAAAAGCTGTGCTCTGCCCTCTTCACCAAGGTCAACATCGGTATGACCGATATAACGCCCCTCAAGATTTTCATCGGTGAGGGCATTTCTGATTAAATGAATAGTATAGGACTTCATTTTTCCTCCAAAAACGGAACTGTTTTTTTGTCAAAATCCACAATATACAAATTGTATATTATCATGTATAATTGTTTTGTAACCGCCAAGAATTATACAGTCAGGAGAATTGTCATGGACAGAAGCTTCCCCGTAATCCTCAGCGAATTAAGAAAAGAAAAAGGAATCAGCCAGAAAGAAGCCGCCAATCAGCTCGGCATTTCACAGGCGTTGCTTTCCCATTACGAAAAAGGAATCCGTGAATGCGGTCAGAGCTTTCTGATTAAAGCGGCGGATTTTTACGATGTAAGCTGCGATTATCTTCTGGGAAGAACAATCGAAAAAAACAACATAAACATGGCGGCGATTGAAATGTTTGAGTCTGAAGACTCCGATTACACCCCCACTCCGCAGACACTTGTTAAAGCATCCATGCTGCTCACCAGAGCAATGCAAAACGACAACAAAATGAGTGGCGTCAATCTTGATGTTCTGTTTTCAATTGCCCTTTATAAAATAATTCTTCTTCAGGCAAACGCAGGAAATCTTCCCAAATCCTGGGCAGGCAGAGCTTATACCGACGGCAAAATTTGCTGCAACAACACATATCTCGGAGGGATCGAACTCGTAGCATATAATGCCATAAAGCCTCATCTTAATCCACACCCTGTTGAGGATTCGCCCGTACCGGAAGCGATAAAAACACTTGTTACATATGCGGAAAACTTTATCCTTAAGAATCTTACGGAATCAATTCCGCCCCTGCCCTATGAATTTTTCAGATAAACACAAATAAGACTGCAAAGCAACGCACCGTTTTGAGTGGTGCGTTGCTTTTTTATTGCTTTACATAAGTGACTCGTAGAGTTTGATGTATTCTCTTGCAGATTTGCCCCAGCTGTTATCACACTTGAGAGCTCTTTCAACAAGTTTGTTCCAATAATCTCTGTCGCTGTAAGCTCCGAGAGCACGTCTTATTGCATCAAGCATATCGTATGCATCGTAGCTCTTGAAAGTGAAGCCGTTGCCCTTACCGTCACCGCTGTCGGTGATGGTATCCTTAAGACCGCCTGTTTCACGGACAATGGGAATTGAACCGTAACGAAGAGCAACCATCTGCGAAAGTCCGCAAGGCTCACTCTTTGAAGGCATGAGGAACAAATCGCTGCCGGCATAAATTTTTCTTGCCATATCGGGAACAAAACCGAGACGCAGACCAACCTTATCAGGGAAATTTGCGGCAAGCTCTTTAAAGAACGCTTCATATTCCCAGTCGCCCGAGCCGAGAACAACAAGCTGCATATCGGTTGAGCCGAGAAGCTCCCACATAATACGCTTCACAAGGTCAAGACCCTTATGAGCAACAAGTCTTGTTACAATGCCCATAACAGGAACATCTTCTCTCACAGGAAGATTGAACATCTCCTGAAGAGCAGCTTTGTTCTTTGCTTTGTTTGCAGGGTCTTTTGCAGAATAATTATAGAAAATATCCTTGTCCGTTTCGGGGTCATAGCCGATTGTATCGATACCGTTAAGAATACCGCTGAGCTTATAGCTTCTCTCCTTGAGAATCGGGTCAAGACCGTGACTGAACCATGGGTCAAGAATCTCGTTGGCATAGGTATTGCTTACGGTTGTTACCTTGTTTGCGCATTCGATGCCGCCTTTCATAAGGTTGAGGCAGTCACCGAACTGAAGAAGCGAAGCGCATTCCTCACCGAGGCCGAAAAGGTCACCGAGAATTTCGTTGCCGTATTTGCCCTGATACTGTATGTTATGAATGGTAAATACGGTTTTGATTCCCGTATATCCTTCCTTGTTGCCGTAAATTGTTGAATAGTAAACGGGAACAAGTGCACTCTGCCAGTCATTACAATGAATGATATCAGGCTTGAAGTCGATATAAGGAAGAATTTCAAGAACAGCTCTCGAGAAGAAAGCAAATCTTTCACCGTCATCATAGTGACCGTAAAGATTATTTCTCTTGAAATAATATTCGTTGTCAATAAGATAATAGATTACGCCGCCTGCTTTTGCTTCAAAAATGCCGCAATACTGTCTGCGCCATGAAACAGGTACCATAATATTTGTTATAAACTTCATGTTTGCACGCATTTCGTCGCTGACTGTGCCGTAAAGAGGCATAACAACTCTGCATGCTACCTTGCGTCTTCTGAGCGCCTGAGGCAATGAACCTGCAACATCAGCAAGTCCGCCACTTGCCGCAAAGGGAAGAGCTTCACTTGAAACATAAAGAACTTTCATTTACTTCATCCTTTCTTTTAAAGTGAACGGATTTATGAGAATAATACGCATGTGTAATATTTACCCTGATATTCAACAACACCGATACCGATTGAAGTTGTTTCTTCTCTGAAAAGCTGATCGGGAAGAGCCGACGAAATTTCGCTGTAAACTCCCTGTCCGCTGTAATCGGTCACAAGAACATAAACTCCTTCGTCAACCTCACCGTAAATTCCGGGAAGAGCCTTGGTTGTTGCCTGCGTTCTCGCCTTCGCTTTGAGATTGTTGTTCAGCGGGGTTGCACCTGCCGCAAGTCTGTCCTGATTAAGCTGTTCAAGGATGGCCTGCTCAAGATTCTCAACAACGGTAACGCCTGCGTTGATACCGTGCTTTGAAGTCGTTCCGGGAACGGCACTTTCACTCCAGATATCGCCCTGAGTGGGTGCGGGCGGATCAATCGTAACAACCTCTGTTTTCGGATTTCCGTCTTCATCCTTCTGAACCATTCCGAGTTTGTTTGTGACAACAACATAAGATGTTCTCGGTGTATAGGCCGTTGTCGGTTCACCCGTTGTTGATTCCGTGACAGGAACTGTATATGTCACAATTTCCGTTACGGGAACACCGTTTTCATCCGTTACGGGTTCACCGTTGGGGTCGGTCACCTGAACCGCACTTGTTTCCTCGATAAAAAGAGGAGCCGTTGTTGATTCGGGTTCAGTGCTTGCGGTTGTTGTTTTCTTTCTTGTAGGATAAATAAAGTTTGAAGAAACCTTAGGAGGCTTGTATTTTGACATCATGGTGTATTCGAATGTGTTACCGTTGACATCCGTTCCGGTAACAACAACGATTTTGGTTTCTTCTATTTCAGGCTCTGTGGTAGTGGTCTTTGTATTGTCAAAAACACCTGTTTTGACAAGAATAACAACCAGCACAAGCACGAGTGCAAGCGCAACCACAATGCCGGTCAATATATTTTTGGTAGACATTTCTAACTTTTTTCACACTTTCATCAGATTACAATTCCCTTGCCGATATAGACAGGGTAATTCGATGCGCCGCAAAGCATCTTGTTTGGCTTGAGAACAGCCTCTTTGTCAATAATTACGCAGTCAAGAGTTGAATTCTCGCCGATAAATGAACCCTGCATTACGATTGAATTCTTGATTTTTGCGCCCTTCGCAACTGTAACCCCTCTGAAAAGAATTGAATTTTCAACCTCACCGTCAATACGGCAACCATCGGCAATAAGAGAATTCTTAACGTTTGCGCCGATACCGTAAGTTGCGGGGACTTCATCTCTTACCTTTGTATAGACAGGTCTTTCTGTGGTGAAGAGCTCTTTTCTGTTTTCGAGCTTGAGCAGTTCGAGGCTGATATCATAATAGCTCTGAAGCGAACCGATAACCTTTACGAAACCTGTTACCTCATAGCCGTAAATTCTGATGTGCTTCACATTATTTCCGATGATTGTTTCGAAATCGTCAATCTTCGAACTGTGAGCCTCATGGAGAAGACGTTCAAGAAGAGTTCTTCTGATAATCATAACCTTGAGAGAATAATTTACATCGGAGCTGTAGCAATCAAGAAGCTTGGTTGCGGTAATTCTTGAATTATCGTCCATGATGATTTCAGTGTGAGCTTCCATCTTGGGAGGAATACCCTTTGCGTATGCAATTGTAACATCGGCATCGTTGGCAATATGAGCTTTATAAAGAGCTTCATAATCCATATTGCAGATAACGTTGCAATCGGTAAGAAGAACATGATCCTTACCCGAATTCTCAATGTAATTGATGCTGTTATAAAGAGCATCCGCCTTGCCCTTGATCATACCCGTACCGGGAAGATTATAGGGAGGAAGAATTGTCATGCCCTCTCTTTTTCTCGAAAGATCCCATGCCTTGCCTGAACCGATATGGTCCATGAGAGAACGGTAATTACTCTTTGTGATAACGCCGACTTTGGTTATGCCTGCGTTAATCATATAGGAAAGAGGGAAATCTATAAGACGGTATCGACCCGCAAAAGGAATCGAACCCATAGTTCTGAGAGCTGTAAGCTCGGGAATCACTTCATCGTTGGCATTTGAAAAGATAATGCCGAGAACATTGTTTGCTGCCATTATTCCGCACCTCCGATATCGCTGTCTATCATTGCCTGAGGCTCAACCTTTGCACCCTTGCCGATTGTTACGCCGTTGCCGATAACCGCAACACCCCAGTCTTCAACATTCGCCATGTTTTCAGGGCTTTCGCCTACTACCGCACCTTCTTCGATAACTGCATTTTCCGCAACTATCGAATACTGAACAACCGCACCTTTTTTGATAACTGTGCCGGGCATAACGATCGAATACTTAACATCTGCCCCCTCTTCAACGGTTACGTTTGCAAAAAGAACGGAGAAATCGATGTTTCCGTTGATTTCGCAGCCTTCGGTAATCATTGAATTTTCAACCTTTGCGCTCTCGCCGATGTAGTGAGGAGGAGCAGCGGGTGAACGTGAATAAATTCTCCAGTCATCGTCGTTGAGGTCAAGGTCTACCTTGGGATTGAGAAGGTCAAGGTTTGCGTCCCAGAGGCTGTTAATTGTTCCGACATCCTTCCAGTATCCGTCAAACTGATAAGCAAACATTCTCTGACCGTCACCGTGCATTGCAGGGATAACGTCATGACCGAAGTCATTGCCTGAGCCTTCCTTTGCTTCGTCTTCAATAAGATACTTTCTGAGCTTTTTCCAGTTGAAAATATAAACACCCATCGAAGCCTTGTTGCTTCTGGGATTCTTGGGTTTCTCTTCGAATTCGCTGATGGAACCGTCGTCATTAACTATCATGAGACCGAAACGGCTTGCCTCTTCCCAAGGAACTTCAAGCATTGCGATTGTGCAGTCCGCATTCTTTTCCTTGTGGTAATCAAGCATCTTCGAATAATCCATCTTGTAGATATGGTCACCCGAAAGAATGAGAACATATTCGGGGTCATATCTTTCAATGAAGTTGATATTCTGATAAATGGCGTTGGCTGTTCCCTTATACCATTCTGTTCCCTTTATCTGCTGATAGGGAGAAAGAATGTGAACACCGCCGTTTGAACGGTCAAGGTCCCAGGGCTGTCCGTTACCGATATAATCATTCAGCTCAAGGGGCTGATACTGAGTAAGAACGCCGACTGTGTAAATACCGGAGTTGACACAGTTCGAAAGAGGAAAGTCAATGATTCTGTATTTGCCGCCGTAGGGCACGGCAGGCTTTGCGATATTTTTTGTCAGAATGCCGAGACGGCTGCCCTGACCGCCTGCAAGGAGCATTGCTATGCATTCGGGTTTTACTGCCATTGGGGTGTCCTCCTTATATTTGAATTTATTTTTTTCTTGAAGTGTTTTTTATGAACATACAGCTCAGACCTTCGATATCGAGTTCGATGCTGTAATCATATCCGTGCATGGGTTTCTTCTTTGCCTTCACCGAACCGACAGTGCTTTCACCCTTGCCTCCGAATTCGGGAGATGCAGAGCTGAACATAACTCTGTAAGTTCCCGCCTTAGGCACACCGATACAGTATTTCTGCCTTGTTACGTTGGTGAAATTGCAAAGAGAAATAATTTCGTTGCCGCTCTTATCGCGCCTGAGGTAGCCGACAACCGAGTTCGTGCTGTCATCGCTGACGATCCAGTTGAAACCTTCCCAGGTGTAATCATCTTCCCAGAGAGGAGAGTTGTTATTATAAAACGCATTAAGTGATGCAACATAGTTTTTGAGCTGCTTATGGGCATCGTAATCAAGAAGAAGCCAGTCGAGAGGCTGTTTGTAATTCCATTCAATAAACTGACCGAATTCTCCGCCCATGAACATGAGTTTCTTGCCCGGATGCGACATCATGTACCCGAGGAACGAACGGACTCCCGCAAACTTTTCCTCATATGTGCCGGGCATCTTATTGATTAATGAGCATTTGCCGTGAACAACCTCATCGTGTGAAATCGGAAGAACAAAATTCTCCGAGAACGCATAGAAGAATGAGAATGTCAGGCAATCGTGATTGAATTTTCTGTAGATACCGTCAAGCGAAAAATAGCGCAGGCAGTCATTCATCCAGCCCATATTCCACTTGAAGTTGAAACCGAGTCCGCCCATATAGGTCGGCT
>JAZSCO010000145.1:0-3608 GCA_045602965.1 Acutalibacteraceae bacterium
CAAAGAAAGGCGAAGTATAAAGATTTCTGCATTCTTCTGCGCTCCGTTAAAAATTCTTCGAAAGAATTCATTGATGAATTCACCGCAAGAGGAATTCCTTTCAGCTGCGAAACGGAAGAAAGCTTCCTCGCTTCTCCCGAAATCATGTTTTTAACCTCGCTTCTCAAAATAATCGATAATCCCGTCGACGATATTCCGCTTACGGCAGTCATGCTCTCCCCCGTTTTCGGATTCAATCCCGATGACCTTGCTCTCATGCGTGCCGCCGACAAAAAAAGCTCGGTTTATCATTGCGTTGTCAATGCCGCTGAAAACGGAAATAAAAAAGCGGCTGATTTCCTTGAAAGAATAAAGGATATGAGACTTGTCGCCTGCACCGTAAGCGCAGGAGAGCTTGTCCGCAGACTGATTGAAGAAACAGGTTTCGGTGCAATAGTCGGCGCGATGAAGGACAGCTCCAAACGCCGTGCAAACCTTAACAGCTTCACCGACCTTGCCAACCGCTACGAAAGCACAGGCAGAAAAGGTGTTTCGGGATTCCTCCGTCATCTTGATTCCGTTGCAAAAAGCGGAAACGATATCCGTTCATCATCTTCGGGCGCTGAAAACGCGGACTGCGTAAAAATCATGACCATTCATAAAAGCAAGGGACTTGAATTTCCCGTCTGCTTCATCGGTGCTTGCGAAAAATCCTACGGCAACCTTTCAACACTTGATGACCTTCTCATTTCTCCGACAGGCGGTATCGGTCTCAAAACAAGCACAGGCAAAGCAAAGCTCGATTCGCTCACCAGAACCGCCGCTGTACTCGAAATCAAGAAAGCAGAGCATTCGGAGGAGCTTCGTGTTCTTTATGTTGCACTCACCCGTCCCAAGGAAAAGCTTGTCATTCTCGCTTCAAGCAAGGACTGGAATAAAGAACTTGCAAAAATTGCAGCAAACACAAGAAAAGAAAAGCTCATCGACCCATTCAAGGTTATCGGATTTTCAAGCTATTCCGACTGCATTCTGTCAGCTCTTATCAGACATCCCGATGCCCATGCTCTGCGCAACGCAGCAATGACGGACTCTTCAACAGCTCTCAAGTGCGAAACACCGCTGAAAACTCAAATCATTAAGAGCAGTGTTGAAGAAACCGAAATCATTCCCGAAACAGTCGCCGCAAATCCCGACAAAAACATTGTTGAAGAAATATCCGTAAGGCTCGGATATGTTTATCCCTATTCATCTCTTGAAGGCATAATCTCGAAAAGAATTGCCTCAAAATTCGATGACGAAGAAATCGGCGGCGAATATTTCGCTTCACGCAAACCTTCATTCGTCGGCAAGGATAATCTGACACCTGCGCAAAGAGGCATCGCAACCCACCGTTTCATGCAGTATGCCGATTATGCAAAAGCAGGCGAAAGTGTTGAATCCGAGCTTGAAAGACTCGTCAGCGAAGGAATGCTGACAGAAACCGAAGCCTCGGTTGTCGACAAAAAGGCAATTTCTCTTTTCTTCTCAGGAAATCTTGCAAAACGCATTATTTCCGCAGAAAAGGTTTATAAAGAATATGCCTTCACCTCATGCATTCCTCTCAGAGAAATAATGCCCGAGCTTCCCGAAAATGAAGCTGCAAACGAAACCCTCGTTATCGAAGGCGTTGTTGACTGCGCTTTCATCGAAAACGGCTCGCTCGTCATCGTCGATTTCAAAACCGACAAAGCAAACAGCGGAGAGGAGCTTGCCGAAAAATATAAAGATCAGCTCTCGATTTATCGCCGCTGTCTTGCTGAAGTGCTTGATATCCCCGTAAAAGAAACCGTCATTTACTCATTCAGACTCGGAAAAAGCATTGAAATATGCTTATAATTAAAAAAATTTCAAAAAACACTTGCTTTTTTTCGTTGTGTGTGATAAAATTGCTCCGTTATGTTTATGGATATACCGAAAGAGGTGACACTGAATGAAGGAAGGACTCCATCCTAAGTATGAACAGACCGAAATCCGCTGCGCATGCGGTGAGGTTATCACAACCGGCTCAACAAAGGCAAACCTTCGCGTTGATATCTGCTCAAAATGCCATCCGTTCTATACTGGTAAGCAGAAGCTCGTTGATACCGGCGGACGTGTTGATCGTTTCAACAAGCGTATCAATCTCAACAACAAATAATAAGCAAAATGAGCGGTGCATATCCATGCGCCGCTTTGCTTGTTTCAGGGCAGATGATTATAAATTCTGTTTTCAGATTTAATAATCGATTGCTTTTTATCATGAATTTGAGGTAAATCCGTATGTCATCAAAAAGCTATAAAACAATAAAAACAGCCTCACAGGATGAATACATTGTTAAAAAATCCCGTTTTATCGGTCATATCATGCCCGTCACAACTCAGGAAGAGGCACTTGACTTCATCGCTAAGGTAAGCAAAAAACATTGGGATGCAACCCATAATGTTTATGCATATATTCTGCGTGAAAGCGGCGTCAAAAGATATTCCGACGACGGTGAGCCTCAGGGCACTGCAGGCATTCCCGTGCTCGATGTGCTCGAAAAAACAGGCGTTACGGACTGCGCAGTTGTTGTTACCCGTTATTTCGGCGGTATCATGCTCGGCGCAGGCGGACTTGTGAGAGCCTATTCCCACTCCGCTTCCATTGCTGTTGCGGCAGGCGGAATCGTCACTCGGGCAATGTGCGCAAGACTTAAAGTTACCTGTGATTATTATTTTTACGGCAAACTTTCTTCGCTTGTCCCCGAAGCAGGCGGAATTATTGAAGACACGGTTTTTGAGGATAACGTCACCCTCATTTTCAGACTTCCTCTTGACCTTGTTGACCCGTTCAATGCCAATCTTGTTGATGTGAGCAACGGAAGATACAAGGCAGAAAAAACAGATGAATTCTTTGCGGATGTTGATTAATATGGAAAAATATATAGATTTACATACTCATTCACTTAAATCCGACGGCTCAATGACTCCGACAGAAGTTGTTGAAGAGGCAAAAAGAGCCGGTCTTGCCGCAATAGCTCTCTCCGACCATGACAGCGTTGACGGTGTGCGTGAAGCGGTTGAAGCAGGCGAAAAGCTCGGCGTTGAGGTTATTCCCGCAATCGAATTTTCCGTAATGTCAAAAACCGAAACTCATATTCTCGGCTACTTCATCGATATCGAAAATCCCGACTTGCTTGCGTTGCTAAAAGAAGTTGTTGAGCTGAGAATTGAAAGAAATTACGTAACATGTCAGCGTCTCAACGAGCTCGGTTTTGATATAACGCTTGAAGAAGTGCGTGCTCTTGCACCGAATAATTTTGTCGGCAGAGCGCATTTTGCAAGAGTTATGATGGATAAGGGATATATTGCCTCTGTCAAGGAAGGTTTCGAAAAATATATGTCCGTCGGAAAATACGCTTATTGCGAAAAACAAAGACTCTCCTCCCGTGATGCAATTGAGCTGATAACCAAAAGCGGCGGAATTTCATTCCTTGCTCATCCCCATCTTACAAAACTTTCCGACGATGAGCTGAAAGAATTTCTCAAAGAGCTTAAAAGCTACGGCCTCTGCGGTCTTGAAGGATATTATACAGACTATACCCCGGAAATGCAGGAAAAATATCAGTCCA
>JAZSCO010000146.1:0-1859 GCA_045602965.1 Acutalibacteraceae bacterium
AACAACGGCATCAATTTTTCCGTCAAGGTCCTCGATAACATGAGATGCCTTTGTGGGGCTGGGTTTTCCCGAAGCGTTTGCACTCGGTGCGGCAAGAGGTACGCCAGCTTCCCTGATTATCGCTCTTGCGCATTCATGCGACGGCATACGGAGAGCAACCGTATCAAGATTGGGACTCACTTCGTCGGGAATAAGCGGAGATTTTCTGAGTATTATTGTTAACGGACCGGGCCAGTATTTTTCGGCAAGCTTATAAAGTCTGGGGTCAACGGATTCAACGAGAGGGTTGATTTCTTCGAGCGAAGAAATATGGACAATCAGCGGATTATCGTTGGGTCTGCCCTTTGCGATGAAGATTTTTTTTACTGCTTCACCGTCAAGAGCATTCGCCGCAAGACCGTAGACCGTTTCGGTGGGTATGGCAACAAGACCGCCGTTGCGGAGTATTTCCGCCGCGGTTGTTATTGAATTATTATCTTGAGAATTAAGATATAATGTTTTCATTTTTGTTCCTTTATTTATTCGTCGTTCTTCAGCTTTTCCGCTGTATCGGCGGTGACGAGTGCGTCAATAATCTCATCAAGGTCGCCGTTGAGAATAGCCTCTATTCTGTAAAGAGTCAGATTGATTCTGTGGTCGCTGACACGTCCCTGCGGATAGTTATATGTGCGTATTCTCTCGCTTCTGTCGCCTGTGCCGACCTGCGCGCGTCTTTCACCTGCGATTGCATCGTGCTGTTTTGCCTGCTCGGCTTCGAGTATCTTTGAACGGAGAATTTTCATCGCTCTGTCCTTGTTTTTATGCTGGCTTCTCTCGTCCTGACATTCAACAACCGTTCCCGTGGGAAGGTGCGTAATTCTGATTGCGCTTTCGGTTTTGTTAACGTGCTGACCGCCTGCACCGCCTGAACGGTAGGTGTCAATCTGCAAATCAGCGGGATTTATTTCAATATCAACCTCTTCCGCTTCGGGAAGCACCGCAACGGTTACGGTTGAAGTGTGGATTCTGCCCTGGCTTTCGGTTTCGGGAACACGCTGAACTCTGTGAACGCCGCTTTCAAACTTAAAGCGTGAATACGCGCCCTCACCCTCAATCATGAAGCTGACTTCCTTGAATCCGCCAAGCTCTGTGGGGTTTGAATTGAGAATTTCTGTTTTCCAGCCCTTTGTTTCGGCATACATCGAGTACATTCTGTAGAGCACGCCTGCAAAAAGAGAAGCTTCTTCGCCGCCTGCACCGCCTCTGATTTCAACGATAACGTTCTTATCGTCATTCGGGTCGCGCGGCAGAAGAAGAACTTTGAGTTCTTCCTGAAAAACTTCGATATTTCTGCCTGCTTCTTCGTATTCTTCCCATACCATGTCACGGAAATCCTTTTCCATTCCGCCCATGTCAAGCATTTCCTTTGCTTCGTCACGGGTTGCCTGTGCAGTTTTTAGCTGACGGTATTTTTCAACAATCGGGGTTAAAACTTTGAGTTCCTGCATAAGCTTTTTATATTGAGCCATGTCGGCAACAACATCGCTTTCGCAGAGTCTTTGATTAATATCCTCAAAGCGTTCTTCAACTTTTATCAGTTTATCGAGCATAAATTATTCCTCACGGATTATTTTTTTTATATTTTTTTCAACCTTCACTCTTTCGAGCATAACCTCTCTGCCGCAGCCGAGACATCTTATGCGGAAGTCCGCACCGATTCTTAAAACGGCAAACTTATTGTCGCCGCAGGGATGCTTTTTTTTCATGAGAAGCGTATCTCCGACTCTGACATCCATAATATCTCTCCATAATTTGTTAATAATACATTATATCATAAATAATGCTAAAAATCAACCCAAATCAACATAATCGCCCATGAT
>JAZSCO010000147.1:0-19728 GCA_045602965.1 Acutalibacteraceae bacterium
TAGAAAAATTCGCTGTGTTTGCAATCCTCACAGATATAGTGAGGAACAAGAGGATTAACCTCGGAGATGCCTGCCGCAAAAGCAACAAATGACGAACCGACCGAACCTCTCGAGCCGACATAATAGCCGTTTTCCATGGAGTTCCACACAAGCTTCTGCGCGATGATATAAAGAACGCCGAATCCGTTTTTGATAATTGAGTCAAGTTCTTTTTCAAGTCGTTCTCTGATATATTCGGGGAGCGGCGAGCCATAATAGGCTTCCATTCTTTCGTTACATATTTTGCGGAGTTCATCATCCGCACCCTCAATCTTGGGCGGATATGTACCATCGGGAATCGGTTTGATTTCCTCACACATATCTGCAATAAGATTGGGATTCTTAACAACTACCTCATAAGCCGTATCCTCGCCGAGATATGCAAATTCATTCAGCATATTCTGCGTTGTGCGAAGATAGAGAGGCGCTTGCTGCGATGCGTCCTTGAAGCCCTGACCTGCCATGAGTATCTCTCTGAAAATGCTGTCTGTTTCTTCAAGAAAATGAACGTCACCCGTTGCAACAACGGGAATACCAAGTTCGTCAGCAAGGTGGATTATCGTTCTGTTTATCTCATTCAGTTCCTCCTCCGAGTCAACCATGCCCTCACGAAGCATGAAAGCGTTGTTGCCGTTAGGCTGAATTTCAAGATAATCATAAATACTTGCAAGCTCCAGTAAATCTTCCTTGGGTCTGCCCGTGAAGATCGCCTGATAAAGCTGACCCGCTTCACAGGCACTGCCGACAATAAGACCCTCCTTATGAGCAATAAGCTCACTTCTCGGGATTCTCGGATGTCGGTAATAATACTCAAGATTCGATTTCGAAATAAGCTGATAAAGATGCTTTAAACCAACTTTATTCTTGGCAAGAAGAATGATGTGATATGTGGGAAGTCTCTTGATATTGAGAGGAATCTTTTCGTTGACTTCATTAACATTTTCAACACCTTTACTCTTACACAGCTCAAGGAGTTTTTCAAAAATTCCCGCAAGCGCACCTGCGTCTTCGTCTGCTCTGTGGTGGTCAAAATCGGGGAGCTTGAAGAATTTCGAGAGTGAATCAAGCTTATAATTCTTTATACCCTCAATAAGACTCTGCGCCATTACAAGAGTATCGATATGTGTATAATTATATTCAATGCCGTTTTTTCGGCAGGTATGTCTTAAAACATTGGTATCAAAAGTTGCGTTATGCGCAACAAGCACGCCTTCGCCGCAGAATTCGAAGAATTTGCGTACAGCTTCCGCCTCTTTCGGTGCTCCCGAAACCATACGGTTATCGATGCCCGTAAGCTCGGTGATTTTTCTCGGAATAGGACATTCGGGGTCAACAAAAGTCTGAAATCTTGCTCTTTCCGCACCGTCAACATATTTTACAGCACCGATTTCGGTAAGTCTGACTCTGTCAGTGCGAAGTCCTGTTGTTTCAACGTCAAAAACAATGAATGTTCCGCTCAGCGGCATATCAGCATTACCCGTAACGATTTTTACGGAATCGTCAACATAGTAACCCTCCATACCGTAAATAACTTTGATGCCGTTCTTCTTTGCGGCAGCAGCAGCTTCGGGATATGCCTGAACAACACCGTGGTCGGTTATCGCTACAGCCTTATGTCCCCATTTTGCTGCCCTTGCAACAAGCTTTGACGCTGCAGTCATTCCGTCCATTGCCGACATATTACTGTGCATATGAAGCTCTACACGCTTTTCTTCTGCGGTGTCGCCCTCTTCTATTTCTTCGATTATCATAACCGAATTTGCTTTTATGCAGTAGGTCTTTATATAATCGTCATACTCAACATGACCTCTGATCATAACAACCTTTCCGTCGGAAATATTTGCAACAAGCTGTTCGCAATTCTGGACAGCCTCAAATATCTTAACGGTATACGAGCTTGTTTTATCGGTTATGTTGAAGTTGATAATCTTTCTCTTGCCGTCACGGGTATCGCGCATATCAAGCGAGAAAACCTTGCCCCAAACGGTAACATTGCCGTCCTCTATTGAAATACCGCTTAAGGGAACCGGCTTTGATTTTATCTTGTTTCCGTAAATAACCTTTGCATTTGTAAGAGAAATCGGAAGGTCATCAAATTCCTTTTCGGGTTTCTTGGGTTTCTTTTCATCAACTGCAACGGGAACTTCAATTTTCAATGTTTCCGCCTGCATCTGAAGATATTCGGGAGAATCAATTTTCGCTGTGTTTTCGCCCTTGATTTCAACAGTACAAATAACATCAAAATGCTCTTTTATATATTTGGAAAGAAAATCCTTCGTACCCGCTTCAGCAAGAATATCCGCACCGTTAAAAACCGTAACCGATATGTTGTTTCCGTCAAAAACGATTTTTGCGTTTTCAAGGAATCCGTTTGCAGCTGCAATGTTTTCTTTTACTGCTCTTACAAGCTGAGGTATGCACTTGTCCGAAAATGCCGATGCCGAAAAATACGGATTGATAACAACCTTATTGACACCTATGGCATTCTTTATTTCGTTCTGTGCATTGATTATGTAAACGTCCTCAACATATCTGTCAAATCTTGCGGATATATCGAGTTTCATGGTTTCTTCATCAAGGAAAATGCGTTCAACCGTACCGCCTGAAAGAATTTCACGCAGTCCCGCATTTATATATTCGCCGATAAAGCTCAGAATTGAATTTTCGTTCATGTCTATCACCAAATAAAGGGCAGAATTTTCTGCCCTATATTTTTTCTATTTCTTTAATAAGTTTTGCAACAGCTTCGTTTTCGGGAACTTTGCAGACTATTTCACCCTTTTTGAAAATAAGAGCGCAACCATCGCCGCCTGCAATTCCTATGTCTGCCTCACGGGCTTCACCCGGTCCGTTTACGGCGCAACCCATAACGGCAACCTTTATGTTTTTCTTGCATCCCGAAAGCTTTTCCTCAACCTCATTCGCAAGAGAGATAAGGTCGATTTTTGTTCTACCGCAGGTGGGACACGAAACGATATCAACGCAATCATTCTTAAGTCCGATTGCTTTGAGAATACCGTTTGCGGCAGACACTTCTTTAACCGGGTCGTCCGTCATTGAAACACGGATTGTATCGCCTATTCCGTCAAGAAGAAGTGAACCGATTCCGATTGACGACTTGATAAGCGCCATGTTATGAGTTCCTGCTTCGGTAACCCCGAGATGCAAAGGATAATCGCATCTTTCGGCAACAAGTCTGTATGCCTCAGTCATAATATTTACATTTGAAGATTTGATTGAAATAATAATGTCGTTAAAATCGCACTGTTCAAGAAGCGCAACGTGATTCATCGCACTCTGTGCAAGTGCCTCGGCGCAAGGTGATCCGTATTTCGCAAGAAGTTCCTTCTCGAGAGAACCGGAATTAACTCCGATTCGGATGGGAACCTGCTTCGATTTGCAAGCCGACGCAACAGCTCTTACTCTGTCCATTGAACCGATATTGCCTGGGTTTATTCTGATTTTGTCAACACCTGCATCAAGACTGGCAAGGGCAAGACGGTAATCAAAATGAATATCCGCAACAACGGGAACCGTAAGGTTTTCTTTGAGTTTTTCGATAAGCTTTGCGGCAGCCATATCGGGCACTGCTGCTCTGATAATTTCACATCCTGCTTTTTCAAGCTCAACAGCCTGCTTTACGCTGCCTTCAATATCACTTGCGGGGCGGTTAAGCATTGACTGAACGGTTATCGCCGAATCGCCGCCGACAAAAATATTTCCGACCTTAACCTTTCTGCTTATACGCCTTTCCATATTGTCACCTTAACCTTTTATCAATTTCCATATATCGCTGAAGGAAATAACAGCCATAAGAACAAGAAGCAAAATGAGACCTATCGCATGAACCCAGCCCTCATACTTCCTCGGAACAGGCTTTCTGAATACCATTTCAATGGCAAGGAAGAAAAGTCTGCCGCCATCAAGTGCAGGAAGAGGAAGAAGGTTGAAAAGACCGATGTTGATTGCTATCATCGCAAGCATCGAAAGAAGGTAACTGTAATCAGTTTCTTGCTTTGCAATTTCTGCAGCATCGGCAATATATGTCACCGTGCCGATAGGACCTGAAAGATCGCTGAGTCCGTACTGACCCGTAACAAGGTCAAGCAGACTTATCCAGACTATCCGACCGATTGAAACCGACTCAAGAACTGCACCTTTTGCAACATTCAGAAATGTCGGTTCAACTCCCCTGATTATAAAATCATAAACAATAGTGAGAGTACCGTTATTATCATAAGTTTCGAATTTAACGCCGTTGAGTTCAACCTTTTCGCCGTCTCTTTCAACAACAAAGTCAAAAACGCCGTCTTTGTCCCTCGACATAAGAAAACTCAGGTCATATTCGGAATAAACATTTTTACCGTTGATTTTTTTGATTTCATCCTTCACCTGCAATCCGTACTGACTGCTGACGGAATTTTCGTGAAATGAATGTATTTCGGGAAGACCGATAAGGTCTGTTTGCGAAAGCATAATCGCAACAATAATAACACCCATGATAAGATTGATAACGCCGCCTGCGGCAACGATGATAAATCTTTGCCATGCAGGTTTGTTGCACAATGCGCCTTCGCTTTCGCTCTCTTCGTCTTCACCCTCCATGCTGACAAATCCGCCGATAGGAAAAAGACGGAGCGCATACTTGGTTTCACCTTTTTTGAACTTAAAAAGAGTTGGACCCATGCCCATTGCAAACTCATTTACTTTTACTTTGAATATTTTTGCAAAAGTAAAATGTCCGAGTTCATGAAAAAATATAATCAGACCGAAGAAAAGAATGGCAATAAGAATCGGCCATACCTTTCCCCAGATTGCGCCTGCGGAAATAAGTGAAATAAATTTCATATAAATAACCTTTCTGTTGCTTCTCTGACAGCTTTATCCGTTTCAAAAACCTGTTCAAGAGTATAATCCGAAACAGCCTTCACGCAGTCAAATGCCGCTTCAACAGCCTTCGGAATATCAAGAAATCCGATTTTGCCTTCTCTGAAAAGTTCATTTGCTTTTTCGTTTGCCGCATTAACAGCTGCGGGAAATAATCCACCCTTTTCGAATGCTTTTCTGCAAAGGTTTATGCAAGTGAAGGTTTCGTAATCGGGTTTTTCAAAGGTAAGAGTCGCCGCCTGAGCAAGATCAAGCTGCTTCACGGGACTCTCAAATCTGTCAGGATAAGTAAGAGCATACTGAATGGGTATTCTCATATCAGGAACACCGAGCTGAGCAATAACCGAATTGTCAACATACTCAACAAGCGAGTGAATTATACTCTGTCTGTGAACAAGTATATCAATATCCGCCGCCTTCATTCCGAAAAGCCATGCAGCTTCAATAAGTTCAAGACCTTTATTCATCATTGTAGCAGAGTCGATGGTAATTTTTGCACCCATGCTCCAATTCGGATGCTTCAAAGCTTGTTCAAGAGTCACTTTGGAAAGCTCCTCGCGGCTCTTTCCGAAAAACGGACCGCCCGAAGCTGTCAGAATAAGTCTTTTTATCTGATTCTTTCCCTGACAACCCTGAAGCGACTGAAAAATAGCCGAATGCTCACTGTCAACAGGAAGAATCGCAACACCCTTTTCAGCTGCGGAATTCATAACGATTTTGCCGCCCGCAACAAGGGTTTCTTTATTTGCAAGAGCGATATTACTGCCCTTTTCTATTGCCGCAAGAGTTGGCGCAAGACCTGCAATACCCACTATGCTGTTAAGCACGGTATCCGCACCGCATCTTGCACATTCTTCAACACCTTCTGCGCCCGAAAGCACTTTGGTTGAAGTGTCCGCAACTTTTATTTTTAAATCAGCCGCCGCTTTTTCATCGGCAACCGCCGCAACACGGGGATTAAATTCTCTGATTTGCTCCTCAATTATATCCGTTCTGCTGTTGGCTGTCAGAGCTTCAATTTCAAAACCCGAAAGACGGGCAACCTCCAGAGCCTGAACACCGATTGATCCGGTTGAACCGAGAACGGCAAGAGTTTTAGTCATAAAATCAATCCTTTAAGACGAATAAAATTATTTCTCAGCAATGGCAAGACCGATTTCGATCATTGCATAGAGAGAAGGCATTGTAACAAGGAAGCTGTCTATTCTGTCGAGCACGCCGCCATGACCGGGGAAAAGATTTCCGAAATCCTTTTCGCCGAAGTTTCTCTTGATTACAGAAGCGGAAAGGTCACCGCACATACCCAAAATTGAAAGAATTACCGAGCCTCCGATAACCATCCAGATCTTAAGCGTATCAAGATGGAAGCAAGTCTTGGCACATACCAGATAGCTTACGGTACAGAAAAGAACCGTACCGACAACGCCGCCGATTGCACCTTCAACTGACTTTTTGGGACTGATTTTGGGTGCAAGCTTATGCTTTCCGAGCTTTCTGCCGACAAAATACGCCCATGTGTCACTCATCCATGCGCAATACATTGCACAGAGGATAAGAAGCACGCAATGTGAACGCTGAAAATACTGCGGATAATCAACGCAAAGATCTCTTACTTTGAAAAATGTTCCGAGCGCTCCGGGCACTATAAGCGAAGCAAAAAGAGCTAATGCAACACTTTCAAACTTCGTTTTTTCAAAATATTTGAGCATTATAAGAAGCAAAACTATAACATATGAAATTATAATTACAGAAAGAGGAACGGGAAGATACTGCTGAATTCCAAAGTCAACATATGCCGGAACTATTGCCGCAACAACCATTGAAACCCCTGTCAGAACTTTATTCTGACATTTTGAAACCCGCATCACTTCATATGCCGCAATTGCAGCAATGATTCCCATTGGAATGCTCATAACGCCTTTGTATCCCAGTCCGGTAAATACAAGCAACATTATTACTATTGCAGCACATACGCTGCCTGTTATTATTCTTACTTTCATTTGCTTTCACTCACTGTTCATCTGATATATCAGTTATTTTTTCTGATTTGCACTATAAGCCTTTGCGTTACACTCCGCCGAAACGTCTGTTTCGTTTGCTGTATTCTATAATTGCCTTATCCAGGTCATCACTCGTAAAATCAGGCCAAAGTATATCGGAAAACCAGAATTCCGAATATGCTGCCTGCCAGATAAGGAAATTTGAAAGACGGTATTCTCCGCTGGGTCTGATAATAAGATCCGGGTCGGGCTGACCTGCGGTATAAAGATTTCCGTCTATATCTTTCAAAGTTATGTCCTGAGCTTTAAGCTCGCCTGTCTCCACCTTTTCGGCAATATGCTTTACCGCATGGAGAATTTCATCTCTTCCGCCGTAATTTACGGCAAGATTTACCGTTATTGTTGTTTTATCAGCCGATTGATTTTCGAGCTGTTCAATTAATTTTACGATATCCTCGGGCAGAGCGGTTCTGTCGCCTATATAACGGATTCTCATGCCCTTTGCAATGTTTTCTTCTTCTCTTTCCTGAGCTTCAAAAAGATAATCTCTGAACAAATCCATTATTGCAGACACTTCGCCTGCAGGTCTTTTCCAGTTTTCGGTTGAAAAAGCATAGAAGGTGATATATTTTATTCCAATTTCGGCAGCATAATCACAAATGTTACGAAAAACATCCGCGCCTGCCTTATGACCTGCACTTCTTTCAAGTCCTCTCTGCTTTGCCCATCTGCCATTGCCGTCCATAATAACGCCTATATGCTCGGGCAAAACAATTTTTTCAAGCATTTCCTTTGTCATAAAACATACTCCTTCACAGGGTGCAAGGCGGGAGATTCGCTCCCGCCTTTATGGGTTGATAGAAATCAGATTTCCATAATGTCCTTTTCTTTTGCTTCTGCAGCTTTATCGATTTCCTTGATATACTTATCGGTGATATCCTGAAGCTTCTTTTCTGCAAACTTAAGGTCATCTTCTGTAATTTCAGAATTCTTTTCCATCTTCTTTACCTTATCGATGCAATCACGTCTTGTTGAACGAACGGATACTCTTGAATCCTCTGCCATTTTCTTGACGTCCTTGCAAAGGTCCTTACGTCTGTCCTCTGTAAGCTGGGGGAAAACAAGACGGATAATTCTGCCGTCATTCTGGGGATTGATTCCGATTTCGGAAGCCTGAATTGCCTTTTCAATTGCATGGAGTGTTGATGTATCCCAAGGTTGAATTGTGAGAATTCTTGCCTCTGCAACAGAAACAGCTGCCATCTGATTGATGGGTGTTGGAGTTCCGTAATAATCCACCTTGATCTTATCAAGAACGGCAGCGTTTGCTCTGCCTGCTCTGATTGATGCAAATTCATTGTTGAGCGCACTGAGAGTTTTACCCATTTTTTCTTCTGCCATTGCAAAAACTTTATCCATAGTTTTTAGCCCTCCTTAACTATTGTTCCGATATTCTCGCCGAGAACAGCCTTTACGATGTTTTCGGGGTTTTCAAGATTGAAAACAAGAATGGGAATATTATTGTCACGGCAAAGTGAAGCTGCCGTTGAGTCCATAACCTTGAGGTCTTTTTCAAGAACCTCACTGTGAGTTACAACATCATATTTAACTGCGTCATCAAACTTGTTGGGATCTTTATCATAAACGCCGTCAACATTTGTTGCCTTAAAAATAATGTCTGCTTTGATTTCTGCCGCACGGAGAGCCGCACAGGTATCGGTTGAAAAGAACGGATTGCCCGTTCCGCTTCCGAAGATAACAACTCTGCCTTTTTCCAGATGACGGACCGCTCTGTTTCTGATATATGTTTCTGCAATCTGATGCATCTCAATGGCGGTCTGAACTCTTACGTTAACTCCCAGCTGCTCAAGTGTATCTGCAAGAGCGAGAGAATTCATAACCGTTGCAAGCATACCGATATGGTCGGCACGGGTTCTGTCCATGCTGCCGCCGGAACGTCCTCTCCAGAAATTGCCGCCGCCGACAACAAGACCTACTTCAACTCCGAGGTCAACAATATCCTTGACGGATTTGCAGATTGTGTTGATAGTATCAAAGTCAAAACCGTGGCTTTTTCCGCCGGCAAGAACTTCACCGCTGAGTTTTAACAGAATGCGTTTATAAACCGGTTGCATATATAAACACCCTTTCATAATTATAAAAATCGCTATTACGCTGATTATAGTTATTTATATTTTACTTTATTTAAATCAAAGTGTAAAGCATTATTTAATAATTTCTGCATTTTTTTGCCATATAAATCCTATATTCTTATTAATGTTATCATAACAAAGGTAAAAATAATTAAACAAATTGTAAAATCCTTAAAAATTCTTGCTTATAAAACAATTTTATTATATAATTAAATAGTATATTATTCTTAAGGAGATTATGATGAAGAATCTAATTATCAGAAATACTCCCGATTTTGCTGATATGTTTGTGCTTCGTGATATCGAAAGCGTTGACGGGAAAAACACCTATGAAGTTTTTTGCGAAAACGGCAAAATCGTTATCTGCGGCGATTGCAAAATCAGTCAGGCAATGGGTTATTACGCTTATCTTCGCAAATACTGCGGCGTTAACATCTCTCATTGCGGCAACAGAGAATTTTCAATTGACTCCACTCCCCTTTTCGAAGGAAAAATAACGAAAATTATTCCTCAGAAAAAACGCGCTTTCATGAATTATTGCACATTCGGATATTCATTCGCTTTCTGGAAATGGGACAGATGGGAAAAAGAAATTGATTTCATGGCAATGAACGGTATCAACATGCCTCTCTCCGTTGTCGGAAGCGAAGCTGTATGGTACTACACAATGAGAGACTTCACCTACAGCGAAACAGGTGCACTTTCATTCATTTCCGGTCCCGGTTTCTGGCCGTGGCAGCTCATGTCAAATATTACAGGCTATTTCAGCCTTACCGACGTTAAATATATTGAAAGCCGTCTTGAACTCGGGAAGAAAATTATTGACCGTGAAGTTGAGCTTGGCATGACCCCAATTCAGCAGGGTTTTGCCGGCACTGTGCCCGCATCAATAAGCAAACTTTTTAAAAAGATCAGACTTCACATGGTGCCTTCATGGTGCAATTTCCCCATTACATATCAGCTTGACCCGACCGACCCAATATTCAAAAAATTCGGCACGGCACTGCTTGAAAAACAGCGTCAGCTTTTCGGCACTTATCATTATTACGCCTGCGACCCCTTCCACGAAAACGCTCCTTCAATCAAAACAAGAGACTATCTCTGGAAGGTTGGACGTGCTATCGATTCCATGTATAAAGATTTCGATAAAGATTCTGTCTGGGTTATGCAGAGCTGGTCGCTTCGCGAACAAATCGTTAAAGCTGTTCCGAAAGAAAGACTTCTCATTCTTGACCTCGACGGTACAAAGCACAAGGAAACAGAAAATTTCTGGGGATATGAATTCATCCTCGGCAATATTCATAACTTCGGCGACAGAAACACTCTTCATGGCAGCATTAAAGCACTTGCCGACAACGCATATGCTTCACTCGAATGCGACAACTGCATCGGTACGGGACTGTTCATGGAAGGTATTTTCCAGAATCCGCTCTACTATGACCTTGCATTTCGGATGCTGACTGAAGAAGGTACGGTTGACCTTGATGCATGGCTTAAAGATTATGCATTCCGCCGTTACGGCAGCAAAGAAAAATGCCTTGTTGATGCAATGCTCACTCTCCGAGAAACCTGCTACAGCGAAAAATGCACCGGCAGAGAAACAGGTTCTGTTATCTGTGCCAGACCTGCAACGGAACTGCTGCACACCGCTCCGAATGATTTCAGAGAACTGCGTTATGACAACAAACGTCTTTATAAAGCTGCTGAATTGCTTTTGAGCTCTGATAATTCCACAAAAGACGGTTACGCGTTTGACGCTTGCGACCTTGTCCGTCAGGTACTCAGCAACTATGCGGCAAACCTCTACGACAAGGCAATGTACGGCTTCAATAACCGTGACGTTAACATTTTTGAAAGAGCATCAAACGCTTTCCTTAAGATTTGCGATGAGCTCGACTCGCTTCTTCAGACCAGACCTGAGCTTACTCTTCATGAGCATTTGAAGGAAGCAAAAGAACTTGCTTTTACAGAAAAAGACCAGCAGAATTTCGAACTCAATCTTCTTATGCAAATCACTATCTGGGGACCTGTTGCCAACACGGTTAACTACGATTACGCATGGAAAGAATGGGGCGGCTTGATTTCTACCTACTATTCCAAGCGTTGGCAGAGCTTCTTTGAACGTCTTGCTTATGAATTCCCCAAACGCAGAAAATTTTCAACCACAACGAAAAAACAGCATTGCGAGAGAAATATTTACAGAGGTAATCAGTTCTATAAGAACTATGCCGAATTTGAAAAAAATTGGCTCTCAACAACCAACCCCGACGCTCCGAGCGACGGAAATACGGTTGAAACAGCAAGAAAGCTTCTCGAAAAATACCGCAGAGCAATTCTTGAAGACTGATAAAATTTTTATTACCCCTGAATTACGGAAACTCCTCCGTAATTCAGGGGTTATTTTATTGGTGTATAAAAAACCAACAGCAAAAGACCCCCGACTTGCGTCGAGGGTCCTTTTATTAAACCTTAGGAAACTGTTGTTGCGATACCTGATACCTGGTCAACTTTACCGATACCGAGTGCATAGTTTTCAACAAGAGTTGCGTCAAGTGAACTTGCCTTTCTGTCCTTGTTCACGTCAGCAGCCAATGCTTTGTAAGGTGTGTACTCGGGTGAGAACCAAATGCTCCAGCTTGTTACGCTGATAGCTTCATCGGTAATAATTGTAACGTCAACGGAGTTTGCAGCAGCGTCGCCGTTTACGTCGCCGAAGATAACAATATAGAATCTTTCAACGAGTTCGTCGTCGGCGGTTTCTTCTGTACCGTTACGGTCGTAAACATTAACGATTGAACCTGTACCTGCGCATGAGAACTTGGATGAAACATGAATTATTTCAATTCTGCCGTCACCAAGAACTTTGAAGTAGTTGCTGAGAAGAACACCGTCTCTTGTTCTGAAGGGAATACCATAGATATAGTATTGTTCAAATGAATCGGGAGTTTCATAGGGAACTCCGTTTACGGGTGTGTACTCTTCGTCATATCTGTTAGTACCGGTGTTATAGCTTTCTGTTACGCCGTTTCTGTCAACAACTGTTGTTGAACCTTCGATGGGAACAAGCTTAACAGCGATTTCATCATACTTAGCATAAAGGATAAGGTCTGATGCGCCTGTGTAGACATCATCCTGCTTATATTCTTTACCTTCAGCATCGAACCAACCTGCGAATTCATAGGTCTTGCCTTCGCCGAATACGGGATCATCAGGAAGCTTAACCAAGCCGTTATGCTTAATTTCGCTTGAAGCATATTCATAGTCAATAACGGGAGTTTCAGGACCGTGTTCGGGAGCCTTCTTATCCATGAAGATGATTTCATATGTGGATTCTTCCCAAATTGCTACGAATGATTCACCGTCTTCATCCATTGTACCGAAATCGGTAACGGGTGTTTCAGGATCATCTTCAGTACCCCAACCGATGAAGTCATAACCTTTTCTGGTGGGTTCTTCGGGAGCTGTGATGTCTTCGCCAACTTCAACGGGAATATCCTTTTCGGATGAACCGTCGCTGAATGAACCTGCGCCTGCATCGAATACTGCGCTTGTTGTCCATGTTGCCTTAACATAAACATCACCTGCGGGCATGATAGCAGGAACTGTTGTGTCATTGCCTTCAGCGTCTACCCAGCCTGCAAATACAACGTTGCCTTCCTTAGTAGGATCTGCAACCTTATCTACAGCCTCACCGTAGTAATAATCGATTTCTGTCTTAACGCCATCGATATCTATTGTGAGTTTGTACTGGTTTCTGCTGAGGTATGCCTTAAGAACAAGAGTGCCTGTTGCAGGAATCTTACCTGTAAGCTGTGACATAGCAAGGTCAAGTGTGAAGCCTTCGGGAGCAGTGTATTCAACTGTTCTGTTTTCGTCAACAACACCGTCGCTGAAGTTGATGGTTTCTGTGGGAGTTGCGGGATATTCGCCGTTTGTATCCATCTTGTAAACTTCAAGGACATAACCTACGCCGTTTTCGCTGCCCCACTGAGCTATGAACTCGAGGTCGGTTGAAGGCATTGTGCCGTAATCAGCAGGAGTATGGGATGCATCATCAAGCCAGCCTGTGAAGATGTAGCCGCCCTTTGAGGGGTTAGCGGGAACGGGAATTGTTGCACCGAATTCAACTTTCTTGGGATAGCCTTCAACTTCATCACCGTCAACGATGAATGTTACGTTGTACTTGTTCTTTGTAAATACAGCCTCAAGAGTTTCGCTTGCTTCGGGGAATGTTGCAGGTGCATCCTCGCTTACATTGCCTTCAGAATCTTTCCAGCCTTCGAAGGTGTAACCGTCCTTTTTGGGAGCGGGAACTTCTTCAGCAGGAACATCTGCGCCGATAAGACCTTCAACTTCTGTTACTTTACCGTCAACATCGAAGCTGATTGTTGTCTTGTCAAGTGCATAGTAAACCTTAAGAACTGTTGAGCCGTCAGCTGCAACTACCGCTTCAAGAACTGAGTTTTCAGCATCAACTGTATAGTTCTTAACTTCTGCAGGTGTATATGTTGCAGTTTCTTCGGTCTTGAATGTTACGCTGTCATTATCGTCAGCAGTTTCAGGATATTTACCGTCTGTATCCATGTAATAGATTTCAACGGGAACTTCCTGATCAACGGGCTTCCATACGGGCTTGTATGTTTCGCCGCCAACTGTATCCATGTTTGCAGGAGGATTGCCTTCTTCGTCAACCCAGCCGCCAAACTCATAGCCATCCTTCTCGGGATTGGTTGCGGGTTCTGTGATAGGCTGATCGAATACTACGGGAATCTTCTGCTCTGTTGTGCCGTCATCCCATTCACCGCCGTCTGCATCAAAGATTGCATCATAGGTTTCGGGAGTCCATGTTGCTGTAAGATCTGTATCTTCAGCGGGCATCTTAACGGGAACATCAGCTTCTTTGCCTTCTGCATCTACCCACTTGTCGAATGTGTAACCCGGCTTTGTGGGCTCTGCGGGAGCAGTAACGTCTGAACCGAAGTCCTGAGTGATGTCAGCGATTTCACTGCCGCCGTCGGTATCGAAGGAGATTGTGTACTGGTTAACAGTCCACTGTGCAACATATGTTGCATCTTCGATTGCCTTGTTTACTACTGCGGGTTCCCAACCCTTGAAGGTGTAACCTGTGAGTTCGGGATCAGCAGGAGCATTAACTGAAGCACCATAGTAGAGGTCATAAACGATCTCTTCTTTTTCTGCTTCTGTTCCGTCAGTTTCTGTTACTTTGAAGATACCTTCGTTACCCTTAAATACAACCTTTACTTCTTTTCTTGCATAGTAAACCTTAAGTACGGTTGAACCGTTGGGAAGAATTTCTGCACTGAGAACTGACTTTTCTTCAGTCTTCTCTGTTTCTTCGTCAACATAGAAGCCTTCTGCAGCATTGGGAGTAACCTCTGCTTCTGTGCCGGTTGTGCCTTTCTTTTCAACTGTACCGTCGGGAGTTGTGTTATAAGTACCGTCGGTATTCATTGTGTATGTTTCAATAACATACTTTGTATCTGTTGCAGGATTCCACACAGCGTAGAAGGTCTTGCCTTCTTCGTCCATTGATGTGGGAGGATTGCCGTTTTCGTCAACCCAACCGCCGAATTCGTAACCTTCCTTTTCAGGCTTGGTTGCGGGTACGGTGATAGCTGAATCGTAGTCTGTGGGGATTACTTCGAATACATCCGAATCATCCTCATCGTCGTTATCTTCTTCTGTCTTGAAGACAGCATCATATTCGTTTGCATCGAATACTGCTACATATTCAGTATCGCGAGCAGGCATTGTTGCGTCAACTTCGGGTGTCCAACCTACGAAGGTGTAGCCATCCTTATAAGGATCAGCAGGAGTTTCAACTTCTTCACCGAACTTGGTGGGGAAGTTTTCATATGTTGCGCCGTCAACGATGAACTTCGCATTATATTCTACTGCTTCCCATGTTGCAATGAAGTCCATGCCTTCTTTTTCCATAGTTCCTACTTCAGGATACCAGCCCTTGAATTCAAAGCCTTCCTTGGTGGGAGCTGCGGGAGCCTTGATTTCTTCGCCGTAAACGGTGGGAACGACCTGAGTGTTTGTTCCGTCTGCAAATACGCCGCCGTCTGCATCGAAGGTTGCATCATAGGTGTTAGCAATAAGCTTATAGTAAAGATCTACGCGATTTGCGGGCATTGTTTCACCGTCAGCAAGTGCTGTTGTGAAAGTGATGTCCTTATAAGCGGGTGAAAGTGTGTATCCTTCAGGAACCACGTAAGCAGGTGTTGCGGGGATTACTTCGCCGAATTCGCAAGTGCCTGTTGCGGAAAGGTCAAACTGAAGGTCTTCGGGATTGAGTACATAGTAGTAAACGGGATAGTTTACTGTGTCAAAGATTGCAGTGTAAACTGTATCTTCAGCGGGATACTCATCGGGAAGAGGAGCAATACTGATCTTACCGTCATCGGGGTCGTTGTCCCAACCGATGAACTGATGGCCTTCCTTGGTGGGATTTTCGGGAGCCTCGAAGGGCTGACCGGAAACTACTTCCTCAACAAGGTCAGGATCGCCGTTATTGAATACGAATGTGATTTCTGCCTTCTTGCTCCATGTTGCATAGAATGTGAGGTCTTCAAGAGGCATTTCAGTGGGAATTTCAGCTGCATCGCCGTTTTCGTCAACCCAACCCATGAATTCATAACCGTCTCTGGTGGGATCTGCGGGAGCAGTGATCTTATCGCCGATATAAACGTTTGATTCGCTACCGATTACATATGTGCCTTCGCCGTTTTCAGCAAATGTACCGCCTTCGCCTTCGAAGGTGATGGTGCTTTCAACTGTTACGGGATTGCTTTCATTGCTTACGATGGGAACCCATTCAAACATTGCAAGGCTCTTACCGTCTTTTTCGGTTTCACCTTCCTTACCGAGCGGAAGGTTGATATAAGCGTAATAGCCTTCGCCGGAATTCTGGATTGTTTCTTCAACAATGTAGAAGTCGCCCCAGCCTTTTGCGTCAGCGCGAACCTGAAGATCGAATTCAACGAACCATTCATCGCTGCTGAGAACTGCACAAACTGCAGGATCAAATCTGTAAGAGATTGTGAATGCGTTTGTAGCCTTTGAGAAATCAGATGTGATATATCCGTTATTAACAAGACCCTTTATAACATCGTTACTTGTTGATGCCTTTGTGAAGTTACCGTATGTTCCGGTAATTGCAGCAGAGCTTGTTGCGCTCGGGTTAGCCTTGAGTGTAGAGGATGTATCTGTTACATAAGAATCTGTGAAGAATGCGTTATCGTAGAATACGATGATATCACCTGCGTTGGTGAAATAAGAGGTGTCAACGAAAAGTCTGGCCTTTACGATTTCGCCTCTCTTGACTCTTTCGGTCTTTTCGTATTCGCCGGTTTCTTCGTTAAGTCTGTGGATTTCAGTTCTGAAGCCAACTGTTTCGGAAACAGCGCCTGTTGAATCGGTCCAAACAGCCTTATATGTTGTATCAGCTGAAGGATAAGCTGTTACATTGATACCGTTGCCTGCTTCGCCAGCTGCAAGCCAGCCTGCGAAATCATAGCCGTCAAGAGCAGGATTTTCGATTGAAAGAGCTGCTCCTTCGTCGCCTTCAAAATACTTTGAGCTTGTGCCGTCATCGAATGTACCGCCGTTAGCGTCAAATGTTACAGCAACAAGATTCTGATAAATTTCAACGGGAGCATTTGTGAAAATGAGGTTAGCATCCCAGTTGAACATTGCTGTTACGCTTTCGATATAACCATCGTATGTGCCCTTGGGAACATCGATGAAACCGTCTTCGTAATCAGGTGTTGCAGCAGTATTCTCAATAGCGAGGAATCTGCCGAATTCGCCTGCAGGAGCATCGTTCTTAACTGTAAGAACGAATTCGCAGAACCATTTGTTTGCATCAAGCTTCTTATTATTTACGGAGCTGCCATATGAATAAGAAACGTTAATGGGGTTATATTCATTTGCGGTTTCAGCTGTGATTCTGTTGTCATCAACCATCTGAGCTTCGATTGCCTGTGCAGGAGCTGATGCAGATGCGTAGAAATCACCTGTCATACCGTATGATGATTGCGAAGTGTAGTAAGGGTTAAGAACCAAAGCGTTTTTGCCTGTTCCGTAAGCATCAGTAAAGAACTTATTGCTGTAGAAGAACAGGAGGTTACCTGAGTTGGTGTAATAGTTAGTGCCAAGATAAACTCTTGCCTTAACTGTTTCGCCTCTTTCGACTTTATCGGTTTTAACCCACTGACCGTTAACTTCTCTGAGTATTTCGGTGTTAATGGTAAGATCTGATCCATCGCTTGTTCTTGCATCCCATGCAAAGGATGTCATAGAAAAGCTACCTAAAATCATCAGAATCGCTAACGCAACAGCAACCAACCTTTTAGTTTTTGTCATGAGAGAATTCCTCCTTATTTTTTTCCCTTTCCCTTTTGGTAAGGGATTCTGAGCGGCTGTGCTAATTCCGCTCAAGTAAATTAACCGGAACTTTTCCTCACTATAAGGGGGAAAGGGTTTCTCTCCCCCTCAAGATTAGTAGGTTAGGTTAGTAATTCATTAGCGAATAACGGTTCCTGTTGTCTGATCGATAGCAGTAATACCAAGTGCTGTGTTGATGATGCAGTCAGCATCGCCCTGCTTAATCTTGCCGTCCTTATTGAGGTCAGCAGCCATAACCTTGAGCTCGTTCTTTGAATCACCACGTGACCAGCTTGTTACATACATTGATTCGTCTTCAACAATTGAACCGTCGATGGAGTTAATAGCTGCGTCGCCGTTAACGTCACCGTAAATTACAATGTAGAATACTTCGATGGGAGCTGAGGTATCTTCGTTATCATAAACTTCTACCTTTGCACCTGTACCAAAGCGGCTGAATCCTTCAACTGCGGTAAGGGTGTAGTAACCGTCACCTTCAACTGCAAGGAATGCCTTGGACATTTCGTAATTCATTCTTGCGGGAAGTCCTGTGATAATCATGTTGCTTCTGTCGATTGTTGTTACGGAATCGTCAACTGCAACAAGTCTTACGGGAACTCTCTCGAAGTCGGGATAGATTGTGATGTCGTGGTCGGTCATTCTTTCGGGAACATTGAGCCAGCCCTTGAATACATAATATTCCTTAGTGGGGTTGGAAGCGGGAAGAACGATTACGTCATCGAACTTAACAGCCTTTTCGTCAAATACATTGCCGTCGAAATCAACGAATGTTACTTTGAATACTGCTGCTTCAAATTCTGCAAATACGTAAACATTTTCTTCAGGCATTACTGTGGGAATATCCTTATTCCAACCAACGAACTTCATGCCGGGAACTTCGGGATCTGCAATGGGAACGATTGTTTCGCCTACTGCATATTCATAAATTTCTTCTGTGCCGTTGATGATATAGATAAGACTATACTTAATGTCTTTCCATGTTGATGTGAATTCAAGGTTTTCAGCAGGCATTGCTGCGGGAACTGCGGGAGTCCATTCAACAAATTCTTTACCTGCCTGTGCTGCGGGTTCTACTGTGGGAAGTGAAGCACCGTAGTAAACCTGATGGTCAACACCGTCGAATGTTGCTGTGTAGAGGTTTCTGTCATAGAATACGGAAAGAACTGTTGAACCGTCACCTGCGATTGTTTCTGTGAGCTTGCTCTTTTCTGTATTTACTGTGAAGCCTACACGGCCGTAATCGGGAACGATTGTCTGAGTTGCACCGGTTGTGCCGAGTGCCTGTGTCTCTGTTGTGATATAGTTGATGCCGTCAAGATCCATTACATTGATCTGAATGATGTAAGGTATTGCAGTACCTGCTACAAACTTAACAACATATGTTACGTTCTTTGCGGGCATTGTTACGGGCATCTTTTCGCTTGTTGCCTTATCGAACCAACCAAGGAGGTTCATGCCTTCGGGCTTATCATAAGCGGGAGCTTCAATAGCTGCGCCATAGAGAACATCTTCGGAACCGATTGATGTACCGTCTTCATATTCATATGCAACGGTGTATGTTGCACGCTTGAAGTAAAGCTTAAGAACGAGTGATCCATCGCCAGCGATTGTGCCTGTGAATTCATTTGCCTGTGCATCATCTGCAAGGTAATATGCTGCATTCTGTGCATAATCAGCATGTGCGATTGTTATGATTTCGCCTGTCTTACCTGTTTTTTCTTTTGTATCGGAAGCAGTTGCAGAGTAGCTGCCGTCTGCGTTCTGGAGATAGATTTCAACGGTGTAGTTTGCTGCGCCTTCTGCGAAGTAAGGTTCAAGAGTAACGGGACCTGTTACTGTGATTTCTTCGCCTGCAGCGATTGTGCCGTTATTCCAGCCTGCGAATGCAAAGCCTGCGGGAGCAGTCTGGGTTGTTGTTGCAGGAGCATTGATTTTTGCACCGTAGTAAGCAGAAGTTGTTACGCCGTCGATTGTGATATCATACTTTGCACGTTCGAAGTAAAGCTTGAGAACTGCCTTACCGTCGCCTGTGATTGTAACTTCTGTTACATTACCAGCTGCTGCGGGTGTGAAGTAATCTGCCTGAGGATATTCAGCATGAGCTGCTGTTGCAAGCTCGCCTGTTGTACCTTCAAGAACATCGGTATCGTTTGCTGCACCGTAGTTACCGCTTTCGTCCATGAGATAGATTTCAACGGTGTAAGGTGTATCGGTGT
>JAZSCO010000148.1:0-6545 GCA_045602965.1 Acutalibacteraceae bacterium
GTATAAGTCAGACCGCCGTCTGTACTTATCCTGCTTCTGACTGCACCCTTACCGTGTCCCGAAGGATAAACCTGAAGAATTCTTCCGTCTTTGAAAAGAATTGCATCGGGGTGTCCGATATAGTCAAGTCCGTTATCAACAACCGAAAAATCATAGAGATATTTCAGTTCATCAGGAGTATTTTCGGGCATAACATCAAGTCTGACAAGAGGTATCGTATAATCCCCTGCTCCGTTACTGAATGAGAATTTTTCTCTGATCTTACAAAACATTTTTATTTCACCTTTACTCTGTAAGCTTTAACGCCGTGAGGAGGCACGCTTGATTCAATTCTGTCAGAAACCGTTAAAACATCACCGCTCCACAAATCTGTCGCTTCATATTCGTCGGCATAATCGGCTCCGACGAAAGGCATAGTCACAATATCCTTGAATGAACAACTCATTCTTGCAAGAGAGTTTGCCTTATTGAATAAGCAAACGGCAAATTCACCGCCTTCAAGAGGCTTGACCAGAATATCTTCTGCGCCGTTTGATTTAACTCTGCGGCACTGAACTCCGAGAGCATCCTGATTAACGGCTATAAGTTTTTTATTTGAAACTATCTTATATGTCGGATTTTCAGTATCAACTCTTCCGTCAGGTCCGATAAATTTTCTGATATCGTTTCCGAGAATGAGCGGCGCTGCCATCATACACCAGAGCGTAAAATGTGATTTATTTTCTTCAAAGGTAAGGTCGCCGTTTCCGACTTCGAGCATATCGGGGTCATTCCATGAGCCTATACCCGAATATTTATAAAGAAGAACATTAAATTCATAGATCCCAAGAATAGAAAACCACTTAGGCATTATATCGGGTGTTGTTCTCCAGAGATTTCCCGCCTTTGAACCCCATTGCCACGGGAAATTTCTGCCCCATTCACAAATTGAAAATACTATGGGTTTTTCTTCACACCCGTTTTTTTCTGCATATTCCCTAGTAGCTCTTTTCAATTCATTACCCATTATTGAATACTGAACCGCGGCACTGTCTTGCTTTGATGCAACGGAATTGAAAAGCTTAATAGAGTTTAAACCTTCACAAAGCTTAATTTTAATCTGATGCTTTCCGTCAGGAGTCGGAGATTTGGTAGCGGGCAAGTCAGTTCTGTATATATCTTTTCCGTTAACCATAATATCAAGATGCTTTATGTATCTGCCGGATTTGCGGATTATGATTGTAAGTATGTATTCTCCGGCTTCGGAAACATTGATATTCTTATATTCGCATGAACCTGCATTTGCCGAAAGACCGGAAATATAGCTGAAACGCTTGTCGTTGATTATTTCTGCATCTCCGATTAATACTGCATCATAAATACTGTATTCCTTTTCACGGAATGTTTTCGGATCAGTAATTGTAATACCTCCGATTTTAGGAGCTTGCAGAGAAATCGGAATATTATGACAAAAATCATATTTAAAATATTCAATACCCCACTCTGCAAAAGTATCGGCATCAATCGCTTCTCTTCCGAGACTTGCAGGCAAATCTTCGCAAGTAAGAGTACCGTTAGAGCTGTAAATACCGAGTTTCAGACCGAGAGCATTAACTCTTTCAACAAGATTCTTTATACCGTTCGGGAAAGATGAAAGATCACCTTGAAGTCTTCCGTTGCTGTCTCTCATTGATGATTGCCAGCAGTCATCGATATTGACATATTTATATCCGCAATCTGCAAGTCCGCTGTCTTTGAGAGCTTTTGCGGTTTCATAAATCAGATCTTCATTAATCTTATTACGGAAAAGATTCCAGCTTGACCATCCCATGGGAGGAGTCAAAGCAACGGAATTATCATAAAATTCATCTATTACGCCGTTGAATTTAACAGAATTAACAGCTTTCTTTGCGAAAGAAAAAATTCTTGCCATATCAATCACCTGTTCCATTTAGTTTTTTTCAAGATATGGAATAATATACGTAAATCCGTCGTAATTATCAAATCCGTTCAGAGAATCAGGATTAACGGTTTCAGTATTATAAATTGTAACCGTCTGAAGCTGACAAACAGGAAATTCAATCGCCTGCTCCATAACAAGTTTCATAAGTGTCTGGGTCATCTGCGCTTTATCCGAAAAACCGATTGACGAACGGATTTTTGAGGTCATTTCATCAACATTAACATCACTGACAGCGGTATAATTCATTTTTCCGAAACTGTTGTAATATTCATATTTATCGCAAGTCGCACCGTCTTTTACTGTTTCAAGCCACAAATCAGCTATGCCCGAAACAATCGCATTTCGCATTTCATTCTCATCGGAAAGCACTATATCAAGAGTTATATTCTTCTGAGAAAGAATATCCTTGTAAGCAGTCAAAATTTTATATTCAAGACTGTTTTCTCCTGCACAGCAATACGCACAAACTTTGGTAATCTTTTTGTCTGTGTAAGTTTCATACGCAGAAAATGCACTTTCGGTATAATACGGATTGGTAACGGACGAAGGATATTCGGAAAATCTGACGCTTATGGGACTTATGAGTTTTGTATAATATGAACCGATTTCACCTTCAAGAAGGTCGCTGACGGAAAAGAGACCCATAAGTGCCATTCTGGCTGATATTTCAAGCGTTCTTGTATTAAAAAAAGCAGAAATATATTCACTTTGGTTAGTTATAAAATAGCTAACAGGTTTGTCTGCAAGTGAAACAAGAACTTCTGATGATGCATCAACAGAAACAACATCAATCTTTCCCGAGGTGACATCACCAACTGCTTCATCTGCAGATGTTTCAATAAATTCAAGACGGTTAAAATTGCAATCGGCATCGGTATAAAAACGGTTATAATCTGCAATTGCTTTACCGTTGTCATATTCAGTCACGGCATAGGGTCCAGAAGAAATCGCGGAAATACCGGATATCTCCTTAACCTTTTCAGCCTTACCCTTAACGTATTCAGCGGAATAAAAATTCTTTGAAACAAGAATGGCATTTAGTTGAGAAACTGCATTAATATTATGAGAATTAAAAATAACTGTGCAAGTATAATCATTGATTTTCTTGATTCCGGAAATCTCCGTAACATTTATTCCGTCAGAATAATTCTTTTCTATATAAGAATCGAAAAGATATTCTCTGTACCATGATTCGGGATTATAAGCAAGAGGATTGTTTTCAGCCTCAACGGTTGCTATAAATTTAAGAAGCTTATCATCAGATGGAGCTTTGCCCAAATCATTGTATGCTTCGGAATAACCAAGTTTTTCTATATACTCCTTCCACGTATTTCCGTTCGGTGATTTAGACTCAATATTACCGTCAAACTTTCCTTCAATTTTTGTTGCTACAAGATATTTAACATAATCCTCGGTTGAAATATTAGCAAGAGTATACTTATCAGAAACTGTTTTTTCAATTTCAGAAATAGAATTACTGTAGTTTATATCATCAAAATAATATTCTCTGAGACCTTCTATATCATTAAGATACCAGTCTTTGTAGATACCGTCATAAGTAGCGTCAGAAATGAAATAATAGAAAAACAGAACATCGTCAATGGTAATGTTTGTTCCGTCGGAAAACATCATGTCATCTTTAATTGAAACAGTATACTTTACTGTGTCATCGTCAAGGAATTCATAGGAAATACCGCCGCTGTGATTGACAAGAGAATTGTCGGTTGCAATTCTTTGAATCGGTCTGGTTGTTTGAGCAACAATCTGTTTGTCTGCTTCTGTTTCGCAATAAAACGGATTAAACTGACCTGAAATTCCTGAAAGACCGATTTTAAGCTCTGTCGCATTAACCTTCAGACCTTTAACAGAAGAACACGAAGAAAGAAAAACAGTTAAAACGCAAAGAAATAATATAAGTAACACTTTGAGAATTCTCATCGCGCAATACTCCTTGTACTTTATATTTAATATATTTTATCATAAATATTTTAAAGATACAATATTAATTACAAAAAAACGGTGCCTTTCCGAAGAAAGACACCGTATAAAACATTATTAGTTCTTGTATTCCTTGAAATCTCTGTAGATATCTTCGGTATAAACGTTGTTTTCATCCTTGTCATGGAGAGGATACCAAACCTGAGCGAAGAAGGGATTAACCTTTGCTTCGTCGTCATATGCCCAACGGAACTTCTTCTGTTCAGCCTTTTCAAGGGTTGAAGGAAGTTCTTCGTTGCACCAGTGACCGCCTCTGAGAACAAGGTTGGGAGACATCATGAATTCATGACCGTGAGCGCACTTCCAAAGAACGGGAGTGTACATATCAACGATTTCTGTTGCAAGGCATTCGCCGCCTCTGAATGCAGCAGCCTTCTTGAGATCTTCGATTGTAAGTGAATCAAAATCTTTTGTTTCATCATAACCGTGATCAAGAACAAGAGCTTTCTTGGGATCATCGTTGGGACGGTAAACCTTAACCTTGCTCCAGTCATTACCGATAGCATCCCACTTTTCCTTAGAGCCAACATATGCGTTGATTCTTTCGGTAACATTGTTTTCTCTCCACCAAAGTGTACCGTAAACAGGAGTCTTGGCAATCTTCTTCATGAAGGGCTTAACAGCAAATGCAAAGGGCTTAGCAAGCTTTGCAAGCTTATAGAACCATTCAACTCTGTTCATAACGCTCTTGAAGTAATCTTCAATGGGCATATTTGCACGGAAGTGGCAGTAATTTTCAAGAACATCTGAATCAAGATACCACTGACCGTGGAAGTTTCTTGTGATAAACCAATCGGGATCGAAGAGCTTTCTGGGATCACCGAGACCGAGACCGTATTTACCGAGAAGAAGCTTTTCAAATTCAAAGTTTGTGATTCTGTACTGAGCACCGGAACCGATGTTATAGAATCTTCTCCAGAATTCTACGGGAATATCATCGCCGCAAACATTTACCATAAGACGGCCTGAGTCTTCAACTGTTGCCCATTCAAGAACACCGTTGATAACAACGTGGTACATGATGGGTTCCATATTCTTAACGATTTCGGGATAAAGAATACCTGACTGACGGAGTGATACCCAATGCTTAAGACCTGATTCAGCAAAAATCTGTTCAGCAAGAACCTTTGATGTTGCATAATGATCATAAACGCTGATTTTGATGGGGTCACCTGTACGTGCCCAATGAATGGGGTCATCTCTTTCGCCTGTTTCAGCAACAGTACCGATATAAACGACCTTAACTGCATCTGGATCGGGCTGAGCCTTTACAGCCTTAACGATATTCTTTGCAGCGCCAACGTTTGTTTTGATTGTTGCGATGGGATAATAGTCAGCTGAGGGTGAAACCATGCCGCCAACGTGAAGAACGTAATCCGCACCTGTTACGCATTCAAGAACGCTTTCATATTTCTTGAGGTCGCCCCAAACGATTTTAACGCAGGGATCGTTCATGTAGGGAGCAAACTGCTTTCTGTTCTTTTCGCTGTCACGAAGGAGAACAACGATGTTGAACTGATTCTTCTTTGCATAGAACTGCTTGAAGCTTTCCCAACCCATTGTGCCCGAAGCACCGGTAAGGAATACGGTCTTTTTCTGTGCCATTCTTTCATTCCTCCAAAGAATAAAAATTTTTACAAAATATTCACAATATTATCTTAACATATTAAAAAACATAAATCAACAACATTTTTAAAGAATTATGTTTAACTTTTGTTAAATATTAAATGTCTTTTTGAAAATATTTTCAACTGTAAACATCTGATCTATTTCTTTTTTATTACCTTCAGTAAACAAAGAAGCATCCTTCACACGGCAATTATATCCTATATCAACCCCGCACAGTCCCATATGATATTTTGCATTAACGGGATACATTTGGCATTCTGCAAGAGATGCAAATGCAAGGAAAGCCTGTACCTGCTCTGCTTTTTCGGGTTCAGTTTTATAATTCTTGCAAAGCCATGAGTAAAGCTCGGGATGAAAATTGCCCATAACGCCTGAAAATCCTGCACAACCTGCACGGAGAGATTCAAGAAGAGTTGCAGAATTTGCATTATAAATCTTAAGTCCGAGACCTTCTACCGCCTTAAGTTTTGCTTTAATTTCTTCTATACGGCAGCAAGTGTCCTTAAGGAATTTAAGTCTGCCGTCAAGAGCACACTGTCTTAAAGTATCGGGAGCCATCAATCTCTTGTAAGGATAGGGACATTCATAAACACCAAGTCCGATTTCAGGAATTGATGAAACCATTTTCTCATAATTTCTGAGAAATACAGAATCATCCTCATCCTGCTTTGCAAAACGGTTGGCAATAAAAACATATGCATCAATACCTTCATTTATAAAGGCATTCGCTTCATAAATCTGTGTGTCAAGGTCATCGGCTGTATGTCCTGATGCGACAACGCTCATTTCAGCCGGTTTATTCTTCATTATAAATTTGAGAAGTTCAAGTCTTTCTTCAAAAGAAAGGAAGAAAATTTCGCTCGACTGACAGATGGCGAAAATGCCGTCAACACCGTTATTCTGATAGTAATCAAGAATACCGAGCACGCCGTTATAATCGATTTTGTTATCATCGGTAAAAGGAGTAACCATTGTG
>JAZSCO010000149.1:0-6189 GCA_045602965.1 Acutalibacteraceae bacterium
TGGGGCTGGGCATAAGACCGCGGGGACCGAGAACCTTACCGAGACGACCAACGAGACCCATCATGTTGGGTGCTGCGATGCATACGTCGAAATCCATGAAGCCTTCGCCCTGGATTCTTGCAACAAGGTCTTCAGCGCCAACTACTTCTGCGCCTGCTGCAGCTGCTGCGTCAGCATCTGCGCCTTTAGCAAAAACTGCTACTCTTACAGTACGGCCTGTTCCGTTGGGGAGAACTACAGCGCCGCGAACCTGCTGGTCAGCGTGACGTGAGTCAACACCAAGACGAACGTGTACTTCAACTGTTTCGTCGAACTTTGCACTTGCAGTCTTGATAGCAAGCTCAAGTGCAGCGTCGGTATCATAGAGTGTTGCTCTTTCAACGAGCTTTGCACTCTCATTATATTTCTTTCCGTGTTTCATGTTAATTAATTCCTCCCAAAGATGTGGTTAATCGGATTTTTCCTCCCACAGTTTGCAATCAGTCAGTTACTGTAACGCCCATTGAGCGAGCTGTGCCGGCGATCATGCTCATAGCTGCTTCAACTGAAGCTGCGTTGAGGTCGGGCATCTTCTGCTCAGCAATCTTGCGAACCTGTTCCTGAGAAATAGTTGCAACCTTGGTCTTGTTGGGAACGCCCGAACCGCTTTCAATACCGCAAGCCTTCTTGATAAGTACTGCTGCGGGCGGGGTCTTTGTGATGAAGCTGAATGTACGGTCAGCGTAAACAGTGATAACAACAGGGATGATAAGACCCATGTCGTTCTTTGTGCGCTCATTGAATTCCTTTGTGAAAGCCATAATGTTAACGCCGTGCTGACCGAGAGCAGGACCTACAGGGGGAGCGGGTGTTGCCTTACCTGCGGGAATCTGCAACTTAATTAAGCCAACTACTTTCTGTGCCATAATTAAAACCTCCATAAATTGTGGTAAATTGCGGAGCTGAAAAGCTCCTCCCACGAAGCCCACGCCAAAGGCGGGACTGCGCAAAAAGCGCTAAATTTGAAAGGGATTAACCCTCAAATTACCGTGATTATTCGGCAAGTTCAACCTGATCGAGCTCAAGCTCAACAGTTGTTTCCTTGCCAAAGAGAGCGGAAACCGTAACCTTAACAAGGTTATTATCGATATCGATTTCCTCAACAACACCGCTGAAGCCGTCGAAAATTTCGTCGATGATGTTGACTGTGTCGCCAACGTTATAGGAAACTTCAACGCTTCTCTTCTCGACTCCGAACCTGATAACTTCTTCATCGGTAAGAGGTATTGCTTTGTTTTCAGGACCGACGAACCCTGTAACGCCTCTGGTGTTACGGATAAGGAGCCATGTTTCGTCGCTCATCTTGGGACGGTTGTCCTTATCGGGTGAAACTGCAACCTTGACAAGAACGTAGCAGGGGAAAAGCTTGCGCTCAACCTCTTTCTTTTTCTCTGCATCGGTTACAATTTCGGTCGGGATTTTGACCTCTAAAATCTGGTCCTGCATTCTGCGGTTTTCGACCATTTTTTCGATATTGGCCGCAACCTTGTTTTCATAACCCGAATAGGTATGAACTACATACCATCTTGTGTCAATAGACATTCGGAATCCTCCTGTCTCAGCGAATGAAATTAATCATTCCTGCAACGTGAGTGTGGTCGCCGTGATCAACAATGGCGTTTGCAACTGTTGTTGCAACTTCTGCAGCGTCAGTTCCGCTGTTGCCAACTGATTCAGCAGCTCTTTCGAGAAGTGAAAGAAGGAGAGCGAGAAGCTGGTCAATTGCATAAATTGCAAGTGCGCAAACGATTACTACGACGAGTACGATTGCGGTTGACTTCAAGACGGTTTTTGCATCGGGCCAAACAATCTTCTTTGTTTCGCCTTTAATGTCCTTGAAGAACTTTTTGATTGCCTTGCCGGCTCTTACGAAGATATTTCCGTTGGGGTTAGCAGGCTTGTTATCCTTCTTCTTTTCAGCGGCGGCAACCTTTTCTGCTGCTTGGGATACTTCCTTTTTAGCCATAGGTTAAATCCTCCCGCTTAATTATTTGGTTTCTTTGTGGAGAGTGTGCTTCCTGCAAAAACGGCAGTACTTGTTCATCTCCAGTCTGTCAGGTGTGTTCTGCTTGTTTTTCTTAGTGTTGTAATTGCGCTGTTTGCATTCGGTGCAAGAAAGTGTAATTTTAACTCTTTTACCGGTAGCAGCCATGTGCGGCACCTCCATTTTGGAATATTTAGCCCTGAGAATCAGGTCTATCAGGTAACCTGAAACAGAGCCAGGCCTCCCTCTGCGTAACAATCTGTTTTCGGGCGCAAAAAAAGAACCCTCTTGCAGAGGTACGACTATCATATCACAATCGTCAACTGCAGTCAAGAACTTTTTTTGAAAATTTTCAGTTAATTTTTATGGGCGGACAGATATTGTGTTTTTGCGAATCTTTTTTACGGATAATGTGTATATATTGAAAATAATTTTTACAAAACGCCCTTAAAATACATTCCTCTGGTGAATTCCGGGGGAGGATTTGAGCAGTTTTTCACTTCGGAAAGGATATTTTCGCATTCGTTTTTGCTTTCGTTTGTGAAATAAATCAGACCGTAGTCAAGATTTTTCAGCTCGTTTTTCTTGTCGGCAATCCAGAGAGGACGTGAGTTGAGAATGAAACTTGCGCCGTTTTTGCAGAGAACGGGAAACTCTATTCCCATGCGATCAACGAGAAAGCTTTTCTGCTGACATTCGCTGCAGGTCAATTTGTTTTTAACGGGGCAGTTACGGGTCATCATCAGAGGAATTCTGCCGTAAATCATGATTCCTCTGGGAATCTCTGCTCCGAGGCGTGAAATATCGTTCATTTGCGTTTCGCAAGAAACAAGGCAATCTTTAGCTCCGAGTGCGGATATTTCATTTAATGATATACTATTATATATATTCATTCCGAATCCCGAACAGAAACCGAGTCCCGTTTTTTCGGCGATACCGACACCGTCGAGGGTGCAGGTCCATGCGAGAGAAAGACCGTTTTCCTTGAGAATCAGAAGCTTTCCGATATATTTTTCTGCGTTTCCGAATACGGCGGCGGGAATTTCTGCGGCAACCTCAATCCCTTGAGAAATAAGGGACTTGACGGTTTCGGGACTTGTTTCTATCGGAACAATCACCCGTGAAATTCCGCTCAAATCCGATGGGATTTGTTCTTCACGGAAAAATCTTGCGTGAAGTGAAAAAGACTTTGCCGAATGGTGAAGAAAACCGATGCTGTATTCATTTACGGAAAGATTCTTGTTTTCGGAAAGCTTATCCGAGAGAGCCGAAAGTGCATCTCTTCGAAGCGCGTTGAGCGAACCTGCGGAAACGATAAGACCTTCCTCAAAAGCTATGTCTATATTGTTTAAATAAAACTGAGTACCGCCGCATTTTGAAAGTCTGTCGACTAAATTTTCACGGCTTAAAGGCTTGTTCAATGCCTTTTCGGGGGCTTTTTCGCCTGAAACAGCAACGGTTTTTCCGAGTGCTGAAGCGGTAAGTTTTATGGGTCTGTCAGATTGAAAAACAAGAGAAAAGTCAACAGGAATCAGCGGATTTTCGTTGTCGTATAGTCTTTGCAGAACGGAAAGCACGGGCGCAGCGTTTTCGACATCTTCTTTTCGTCTTGTACCAAACATTTCTTTGCCGAGTTTTCCTTCAAAATAGCCTTTTGTGAAGCCGGAACGGGAAAAAACAGCGTGGAGCGATTCGGTGATTTTGTTGTCGGGGGCGTTGTTCAGGCTGTTTTTGCAAGCGGTGACAGCTGCCGCAACATATTCGGGTCGCTTCATTCTGCCCTCAATTTTGAAAGAACAGATTCCTGCTTTTTCGAGCTTTGAAAGCTCATCGACGAGTGACAAATCTTTGAGGCTGAGGTTGTTCCCGCCTTTGCCGTTTATTCCGAAGGGGAGTCTGCACGGCTGAGCGCAAAGACCCCTGTTGCCGCTTCTGCCGCCGAGCATGGCGCTCATCAGACACTGACCCGAAACGCACATACACAGCGCACCGTGAACAAAATATTCAAGCTCCATATCGGTCTGAGAGGAGATGTTTTTTATTTCTTTTTCGGAAAGTTCACGAGGAAGAACAGCTCTTGAAAAGCCGAGTTTTTCAAGGATTCTGATGCCCTCAATGCTTTGAACTGACATCTGCGTTGAAGCGTGGAGAGGCATATCGGGGCAGACCTGTTTCACCATGGAAGCAAGTCCTATATCCTGCAAAATAAGTGCGTCTACAGATGCATTGCAGGCGCACTTGATTGCTTCATATGCTGTTTCTTTTTCGTTGTCACCGACAAGAGTGTTGAGAGTCAGGTAGACCTTAACATTTCTTGCGTGACAGTATTCGACAGCCTTTTTTAATTCTTCGTCGGAAAAATTAGCTGCGTTTCTGCGAGCATTCAATGCCTTTCCGCCCAGATAAACCGCATTTGCGCCGCATCTTACGGCAGCGGTCAAAGCTTCGAAGGAGCCTGCAGGTGCAAGAATTTCAGCCGCCATTTTATTTTGCAGCCTTGAGAGAAGCGATTTCTTTCATGAGTCTTTCGTTTTCACGCTTCATGATTTCGACGTCTGTTCTTGCTCTTGCAGATTCTTCAAGATATTCCTGAATCTGATTTCTGAGGTTTTCAGCGGTGATTTCGCATTTCTTTGATGCGTCTGCATATTCAAGCGCAGTGAGAATAGCTGCCTGAGTTACGGAAATTCTTGCGTTGCTGTTGATGATGGCGGAAAGTTTTGCGTCAAGCTCTTCACCGAGCTGTGCAACGTATTCAAGATTATCGTCTGTCATGATGCTGTATTCTTCATTGGCGATTTTAATTCTGATTTTTTCCATTGATTTCACCCCGTAATTATTTTGATACATTGCAATTATACAACAAAAATCCGAAGGAATAAAGATGTTTTTTAAATTTTTTTCATGTATTTTTTGTATTTCATTGATAAAGAAGGATTTTTATGATATAATTTCACCACATCATCAATGAAACGGGTGCGTTTTTTATGAAAAAAATATTATCGGCGATGCTTGCTGTTTTGATTTTATTATCCTTTTCGGCGTGCAGTTTCGGAAAAAGAACGGCTCTTATAATTTCCGGCACGGAGATAGACAGAGAGATTTTCGTTTATTATCTCGATAAAGTAATCAGCAGACCTTCGGACTACGGTCTTGCTGAAAATCCCGAAAAGAAACTCCTCAAACAGACTGCAATCGACGAGTGCAAAAAATACGTTGCAATCAACACAAGTTTCAACGAAAAGGGACTTTCTCTTTCTGCGGCGGATAAGGTTGAGATATCAGGCAACGTGAATTCTTTCTGGACACGCTATGAAAACCATTATGATGAAATCGGTGTTTCGAAGCAAACTCTGACCAAGATAATGACGGCAAACGCTTATGAGGAAGCGATTTTTACCGCGACATACGACAGGGGAATCGGAAATGCTGCGGCAGAAAAGGAATTGACGGATTATTTTTATTCGAATTATGTGAGTTTCCGCACGGTATGTGCATATTTTACTTATCCCGACGGTTCATCGATGCCTCAGGCGGAAAAAATTGCTCTTGTTGAGTCATTCAAAACACTGGAGCAGGGAGAGACCGTTGATGCGGATGCTTTTTCGGCTTCGGTAACCGAGCTTGGATATACACTTTCCGATACCATTATTCTAAAAAAAGATTCCGACGGTTATCCCAAGGGATTTTTCGAGAAAGTTTATGCCCAGACAAACGGTACGGTGCAGGTTATCGAATATGACGAATGCGTATTTGCGGTTATGAAAGAAGACCTTAAAGCCAGAGGCGATGCGGTTTATGTCAATTACCGTACATCGTGCATAAACGACCTTTATTCGGACATTTCGGAGCAGAAGATGGAAAGCTATATCGAAACCCTGACGGTCAAAGAAAAAGGCGTTGACGGAATTATCAATAAGATGACATAAAGGAAAAGAGGCGGAGTTCAACTCTGCCTCTTTTATTAATAATATTTTTATATTTATATCATTGACCTTATAAATAAAGAATGTTATAATATATTAATTAAAATAAAAGGAGTATACCATGATTAAAATTTCTCCGTCGGTTCTTGCGAGCGACTTTTCTTCACTCGGAGCAGAGGCAAAGAGAGTGGAGGAATGCGGTGCTGATTATCTTCATCTTGATGTTATGGACGGCAGATT
>JAZSCO010000150.1:0-5903 GCA_045602965.1 Acutalibacteraceae bacterium
TTCTTAGAGCTTAATCGCTCGTGATGTCCTCTGACATCTCTTTTCTCGTTTCACGAGAATTACTGCTGTACTTGAAAGTACATACTCAAATTAATCTTCAAGGGTTTTTTCTATCAATCGTTGTTTAATTTTCAAGGTGCGTTGCGTCTCTGTTTTCCAGAGCGCTCGACTATATTACCAAATCCTTTCCCTTTTGTCAACACCTTTTTTTAATCTTTTTTATCCTTCTTCTCAACTATGCCGTGTGTTTCGCGGATTTTTGATGTTTTGCGACAGTAAATATCTAATGTTTTAAATTTATATTATATTTAATTTATTGTTGACATAATATAAGTAAATGTAGTATAATTCTCTTGACAAAGGGGTGCTGCCTTACGGCGGCTGAGATTATACCCTCAAACCTGATCCCGATAATGCGGGCGTAGGAAAACAGCTCTGTGCAAATTTTTTACGCCCGACGGAATTTCGTCGGGCGTTTTGTTTTCTGCATCCCCTTTCAAAAGAAAGGAGTTTTATCAAAATGAAAGAAAGGACATCCAAAACACGTGTATTAACTGAAAGTGCGATATTGGTTGCATTGTCAATCGCAATATTCGCAGTTTCAGATCTTCTCCCCTGGCCGTTTATCTACGGAGGAAGTTTCAGTCTTTTCGGTCAGGTGCCGGTTATTATTGCTTCATACCGTCACGGAATCAAAAACGGTCTTATTGCGGGTACGACACTTGCGATTTTCGAGATGATCATCGGATACCGCAATTTCACCTATGTTACAGGCATCATTGCGTATCTCATCGTTGCTTTTGCCGACTATATTATTGCATTCGGCTGCCTCGGTCTCGGCGGAATGTTCAGAGGCACATTCAAAAATCAGTCAACCGAACTTATGATTGGCGGAATTATTGTTTGTATCATCAGATTCATCTGCCACTTTATCAGCGGAATTACAATCTGGACGGGTTACTGCCCGGAAAACATGGCAATAGCGACATATTCACTTATTTACAACGGCTCATACATGGCTATTGAGCTTGTGCTAACGGTTATCGGACTTTTAGCTGTCAGCAAGATGTTTAAATTGGATAAAGAAAAACTGATTTAATAAGTACCGCATCAATAATTCAGCCCTCCAAAAAGGAGGGCTTTTTATTATAACTTTGTAAAAACAGATATACTGTAATACATATCCGTGTCACTCGGTTCAACATAGAGATAATATCTGCCGGGATCGACATAGCATTCTGCATTACGGTTTTCTTTTGTTATAATTATATCCGCTTCTTCCGTTCCGGGTGCGGGAGGTTTTTCACCTTCGGGGATCAGATGAATCTTAAGCGTATCCTCCTCATTGAAGGCGTAACCGCTTGCAGGAGTATCACAGTTTCTGCTTGCCCGAACGGTTACGTTGGGTTCTCCTTTAAGTCTGGAATAATTATCATTAACTATGAATACATAATCATCTGAACTGTTGCCGTTTCCGCAATTCCAACGTCTGGTAACAGAATCCCCCGTTTCTTCAATAACCCCTTCGGAAATATAATTTTCCGTATCCGTCCACATGGAGTTATATTCATCGGTAAACACGCTTATCTTTATACGGCGCAGACCAAGCACTGAATCATCGGGACCGACAGCTGTATAAAATATTGTTATATAATAATCATCGGTAGTTGTTATTACCTTGAGCGAATAATCGATATGCATATTTTCTTCGGATTCGGAATCATTCTCAACAGAAAGAATATCACCTTCAATCAAGCCGAAAAGCTTTTGTATGTCCTGTTCAAGATTCGGATGATTTTCTTTGAGCTTTTTCGATGCCATCAGAGCAAGAGGCTTTGCATCCATTTTCTCAACAGCCTCTTCAATTGTATCGGTAACGGCTACCCATCCGAATTCGCTTCCCTCAATATTATAATAGATATCTGATATTATGTCAGAGTTCGGAAACCAATTGAAAAGCAGCGTTATCAAAGCCGCAAAGGCTGCAAATATTTTTGAAACATACATAAATTACTCTCCTTATTTTTCACGCAAAGCAGGATTATAACTGAGCCAACCGCTGCCTTCATGGTAAAATCTGTCTTCATCCTTGATTATGTATTCGCTGCCTTTTGTTCTGATTTCAACCTCGATTTTCTCATAAAAAACATAGTTTCCCGAGCCGTCATCCATCGGAGCACGGTATGTACAACTTAATTTATATATCGACTCTTTTTCTTTGTCAGGAAGAATACGGAAAGTAAAAGTCTTTTCTCCGTTACTTTCCGTTTCGCCAATCAAAGAATCTTCCCCCGAAACCCATTCCGCACCGTCAACATAAGTTTCTGCCTTCGGAGTGTAGTCAAAGATAATATACTCATCGGGTGACCAGAATTTCATCTTATAGTTAAGCGCAATATAATCATGGTCAACGCAAGCACAATAGAGCAATTCTTCACCGTTTTTGTTCGTAAAAACAACATCCGTGACTGTATCATAGTCAAATGCATCGTAATCCGACATATCTTCCGACTTATCAAACAGACCGCTCAGCATATTATTTCCTTTAAAAATGAATATTTGCTCGTCGCCGTCAATTTCAGTTTCAATAAGATTGAAAAGAGAGTCATCAATTCCGTCACATTCCCAGACAATACCTTCCGAAGGATTATACGGAAGCACAACTTCAGTTACATTATCCCCTTTTATTGCGCCTGCAATTGAACCCACTCCCATTATAATCAGCATAAGCGGAATTATGACAATTATTGTTACAGAGCCCATTGGCCACCCTCCTTTTGAGAAAATATTAACATATTCTGTCACTGCATTCAATTAATACGGAATTACCTTTACATAATGTTTACACTTTCTTAACACAACCCATATTACAAAATAAAAATCCGCCGTGAATCCACAGCGGATTAATTCTGTTTTATTTAACGGGAATAAGCTTTTCCTTGCCGCCCATATAAGGACGAAGCGCAACGGGCACATTTACGCTGCCGTCTTCGTTGAGGTTGTTCTCAAGGAATGCGATAAGCATTCTGGGAGGCGCAACAACAGTGTTATTGAGGGTATGGGCAAAATACTTGCCGTCTTTGCCGTTGACTCTGATTTTGAGTCTGCGCGCCTGTGCATCTCCGAGATTTGAGCATGAGCCGACTTCGAAATACTTCTTCTGTCTGGGTGACCATGCTTCAACATCAAATGACTTAACCTTAAGGTCAGCAAGGTCGCCTGAACAGCATTCAAGTGTTCTGACAGGAATATCAAGCGAACGGAAAAGATCAACAGTATTCTGCCAGAGCTTTTCAAACCACATCATGCTGTCTTCGGGCTTACATACAACAATCATTTCCTGCTTTTCAAACTGGTGAATTCTGTACACGCCTCTTTCTTCGATGCCGTGAGCACCCTTTTCTTTGCGGAAACAGGGTGAATAGCTGGTAAGAGTATGAGGAAGAGTATCTTCATTTACAATGGTATCGATATATTTACCGATCATGGAATGCTCACTTGTGCCGATAAGATAGAGGTCCTCGCCCTCAATTTTATACATCATGGCATCCATTTCGGCAAAACTCATAACACCTGTTACAACATTGCTTCTGATCATAAAGGGAGGAACGCAGTATGTGAATCCTCTGTCAATCATAAAATCTCTCGCATATGAAATGCAAGCAGAGTGAAGTCTTGCAATATCACCCTGAAGATAATAGAAACCGTTGCCGGCAACATTTCTTGCCGCATCAAGGTCAATACCGTTGAAGCGTTCCATAATCTCGGTATGATAAGGAATATCAAACTCGGGGACAACGGGGTCGCCATATTTTGTAACTTCAACGTTTTCACTGTCATCCTTACCGATAGGTACACTGGGATCGATGATATTGGGAATAACCATCATTATCTTTGTTACCTTCTCGGCATATTCAGCTTCAAGCTTTTCGCATTCTGCAAGTCTTTCGGAAAATTCGGTTACTTTTGACTTAGCAGCCATAGCTTCGTCTTTTTTACCCTGTGCCATGAGTGCACCGATTTCCTTCGAAACCTTGTTGCGGTTTGCACGAAGACTGTCTGCCTCAGATTTGATTGCTCTCGACTGCGCATCAAGTTCGATTACTTCGTCAACAAGAGCAAGCTTACTGTCCTGAAATTTCTTTTTAATATTTTCCTTAACGATATCGGGGTTTTCTCTGAGAAATCTGATATCAAGCATATTTTCAACTCCTAAAATTTATTACATCTTTGAAATAATTTCAACCGCATCAGCCACACATTTGTCATCTGCAAGCTCAATCGCTCCCTTGTCAACAAGCGCTGCTGTTTTGGGATCGATGGGAATTCTTGCGAGAACGGGAACACCGAGTTCCTCTGCGATTTCGTCAATCTTGCTTTCACCGAAAATTTTATATTCCTTGCCGCAATCGGGGCATACAAATCCGCTCATGTTTTCAACAAGACCGATAACGGGAATATTCATAAGCTTTGCCATGTTATAGGCTTTTTTTACAATCATTGTTACCAGATCCTGAGGAGTGGTAACAATAACTATACCGTCTACGGGAAGATTCTGGAAAACGGTGAGTGATACATCGCCTGTTCCGGGAGGCATATCAACAAACATATAATCAATATCGCCCCACGCAACATCCTTCCAGAATTGCTGGATAACACCTGAAATAACGGGACCTCTCCATACTACGGGCGATTCTTCATTTTCGAGAAGAAGGTTTACGGACATGATTTTTGTTCCGTTTTTGCTTTCTTCGGGAAGAAGTCCGCTTTCGTCAGCCTTTGCTCTTGCGCTGATTCCGAATGACTTGGGGATTGAAGGACCTGTTATATCAGCATCAAGCACGGCACAGGCATTACCTCTTCTCTGCATGGCAGAAGCAAGAAGTGAGGTAACAAGCGATTTACCCACACCGCCTTTGCCACTTACAACACCGATAACCTTTCCTATATTACTGAAGGGTCCGCAAGGTATTCTCATATCCTGCGCTTCTTTTCTTGAATCGCAATTGCTCGAACAGCTTGAGCAATTTCCGCTGCATCCGCTCATTTGTATCTCTCCTATAAAAATTAAAATAATATATCATAGCAACATACCGCGCCGTAAATCACGGGCATATGGGCAATATAGATAATAAGTGCGTGTCTTCCGAGGAATGACAAAAACGGTATTTTGTTTTCGTAACACCACTCGGGATATCCTTTTGAGGTAAAATGTTTTCCTGCAAAAACGCCTGCAAAAAAGATGAATATATCAGGGAATAACGGAAAATAATCTGCCGAGAAAAACCTGTGATTATATATTCCCAAAGGGACAAATAAATTTGTTTCATAAAGTTTTTCCGGTAATGCAAAAGAAAAAAGATTGCCGTATGAAAGCACACCTTCTCCTATTCTGCTTGTGAACGCATAAAGCACCGCACAAACAAGAATTCCGACAAAAACAGAGGCATTCCCGAGTTTCTTCGAAAGGGGCGAATATATCAATATTGAAACAGAAAGAAAATGTAGAATTCCAAAATAAATTTCACATTCCGTAAATCCGAATTTCGGCATGATAAACGCCGTTACAAAAGTCATCCCCAAAGCGATTCCGAGAAGAATCAGTCCCCTTTTGAGGTTACTTCTTGACAGTGTGCATGATATTCCGCAAATAAAAATGAATATACCTGCAAATATCGGCTGCACCGGTTCGAAAAATTCAAAAAGCTCATTTCCCTTGCTTATTCCGAAAGTGCTTCCGGTTATATAGAATGCATGGTAAAATATCATACAGAAAACTGCCAGTCCTCTTATTTCGTCAAGAAGATGTATTCTGTTTTTCATTTTTGAGATGTTTCCCATAAATTCACCTCATATTATTTTATCATAAGAAACCAAAAATGCAAGCATTTATTGACTTTATT
>JAZSCO010000151.1:0-9530 GCA_045602965.1 Acutalibacteraceae bacterium
CCCGGTTCAATCAACCCCCACACAAAGTTCAAGGGTCAGGTTTACGTTCTTACTAAGGAAGAAGGCGGCCGTCATACTCCCTTCTTCAACAACTACCGTCCTCAGTTCTATTTCAGAACAACTGACGTTACAGGCGTAATCAGCCTTCCCGAAGGCACAGAAATGTGCATGCCCGGCGATAACGTTGACATGGATGTTGAACTCATCACTCCCATCGCTATCGAAAAGGGTCTCCGCTTCGCTATCCGTGAAGGCGGCAGAACTGTTGGTTCAGGCGTTGTTATCGAAATCAACGAATAATAAAAAACTTATTTTTGGGAGCAGTCTTCGGATTGCTCCTTTTTTCTTTTTAATATTAACGATTGATTATCTCTTAAATATAATATATAATAAATCTGTAAGGGAGGCGAATAATATGTTTTGTCCGTTTTGCGGAAAAGAAATACAGGATATAAAAACAGTATGTAGCGGATGCGGAGCAGATTTAAATGATTTGTTTTCAAAATCTGATATTAAGGATAACAAAATAATTGCTGAACCCGTTTTGGAAATGAAGTGGCATAATTTTTTAGTGAAATATCTTCTGTATGCAACTGCCGCTATTTATTTTTTAGACGGTATAACATCATTAATCGGAAAAGACAGTGCCCTTATTTCGGAATTCTTATCTGACAATTTTTCTTTTACGGGTGAATACAGGTTTATTGATATAATATATGGCGTTATAATGATAATTCTTGCATTTGCAACCCTTCATGTCAGACATGAGCTTGCAAATTTTAAAGTTGATGCATTGCGATATTATATTATTCACGCTGTGATTGAATGTATCGTTTTTGCGGTACACACACTTTTAGGCATGATTTTAATAACTCATTCGGGATTTTTCGAAATAATCGGTGAAATCTTTGGTTCATTGTTAGGCACGGTATTTTTCTTGACAACCAATATTTCCTATTTCAGAAAGAGATCTCATATGTTTGTTAATTAATAAAAAAACCGGATGTTTTCATCCGGTTTTTTATATTTTGAATATAAGATTCAGAATAAGAGACGCAATTACACCCGGAAGTCCAAGAATAACAAAAGAAGCCATACTGTACCAATTGACTGCAATTGTAACTCCTGTAACCATTCCTAAAAGATTGACTGCACACATGCCTGTAATTCCCTGCAAAGCAGATTTAATAAAGCTTATTCCGCCTTTTTCACTTTTAATCATCCACCACAGCACGCTGAATGTGCATATGATTGCAGAAACAATAAATACAAAATTCATATGCTGACCTCTCTGCCGAAAACAGAGATTTCAGCGCATTCAATACCGTTTTCTTTAGCTTGTTTCAAAAGATATCTGTAAAGTGATTTGAGTGACTGAATTTCATAAATAATTGAATCGAGCAAATCTTCATTCACTTCGTTTTCGAATCGATTGTATGCACTGTCGAGTTTCTGTGAAGTTTCCCTGATTTGCATAACAATACTGTCTTTTGACGGTGAAACAGGTTTCCTGATGTTTTCATAGTAAAAATTCTTCATATTATTAAAAAAAGTTTCCATATTTTTTGTCCTCCTGTAAATATTCTATGGAAATTGTTGGACAAATATGTTAGAATAATACAGATAATATAATATTTTTATTTCGGAGGCACGAAAATGAATTTATATCCTATAAAACTTAATCCCTATGTTTCGGAAACTATTTGGGGCGGAAGAAAACTTATTGAAGAATACGGTGTAAAAACTGAGAAAAATAATGCAGCTGAAGGCTGGATGCTTTCATGTCATGAAGCAGGCTCATGCACAGTTGCTAACGGTGAATTTGAAGGCAAGTCTTTTGCTGATGTAGTAAAAGAAAACCCTGCTCTCTGCGGAAAAAATGCAGAGAAGTTTGCTGATTTTCCAATACTTATTAAATTTATTGATGCTATGGACAACCTTTCCGTACAGGTACATCCTACGAAAGAATATTGTGAGAAAACCGGTAGGGGACAGAGTAAGACAGAATGCTGGTATATCATTGACGCCGATGAGGATGCATATCTTATTCTCGGTTTTGAGGATAAAATTACACCCGAAGAATTCAAAACGGCAATTGAGAATAACACTCTGACCGATTATGTCAGCAAAGTGCCTGTGAAAAAGGGCGATTTCTTCTTTATTGAGTCAGGAACACTCCATGCTATCTGTAAAGGTATATTACTTGCCGAGGTGCAGGAAAGCTCCAATACAACCTACCGTATTTATGACTATAACAGAGTCGGAAACGACGGAAAACCAAGGGAACTCCACGTTGAAGACGGTGCGGCTGTTACAAAACTCGAAAAATATTCGCAGCCTGACTTCTGTAAAGATAATGACCTTGACACACCCGAACGCAAGCTTCTTGCTGACTGTCCTCTTTTCAAGGTTTGGAAGATTGATCTGAACGATGAAATCGGTGGTATTGCTGATGAAAATTCGTTTGTTTCTCTTCTTGTTATGGACGGAAACGGCACTCTTGAGGTTTGCGGAGAGAAGGTATCTCTTACCAAAGGTGATAGTATTTTTATTCCCGCTAATGCAGGTGAATACAAAATCGACGGCTGCATGGAGATTATAGAAACAAGGATTTAACATGGCAATTATAAGCATTCAGAATTTAAAAGTTGATTTCGGTGGTAAAGTGCTGTTCGAAAATGTTTCGTTTGACGTCAATTCCGGTGATTTCGTTGGGCTCATCGGCGCAAACGGAACAGGTAAAACCACGCTTTTTAAGGTTATCCGAGGAGAACTTGAACCTACAGAGGGCGGAGCATTTGTTTCAAAAACAACAAAAATCGGATATCTTGAACAGCATGCTTGTCAGGGTTCGGTGAGAACGGTTTATGATGAGGCGCTCAGTGTTTTTGAGCCTCTTATGGAAATTGAGCGTGAGCTTGAAGAAATTGCTGTTTCTATTGATGCTCATATCGGTAGCACTGATGAGCTGATTGAAAAGCAAAACAGACTTTATGAGCAGTTCCAGGAGCAGGAGGGTCTGACTTACAAAAGCAGAACCCGAGCTGCGCTCACCGGTCTCGGCTTTTCGGAAAATGATTTTACTCTGACCTGTGATAAACTCAGCGGCGGACAGCGTTCAAAGCTGAGTATGTGCAAGCTTCTTCTCAGCGGCTCGGAAGTTCTTCTCCTTGATGAACCGACAAACCATCTTGATATTGCAGGTACTGAATGGCTTGAAGACTTCCTTGCTTCGTTCAGAGGCACGGTAATTGTTATATCCCATGACCGTTATTTTCTTGACAGAGTTACAAACAAAACCGTTGAACTTTCCAACGGTAAAAGTCATTATTCCAAAGGAAATTATTCAACATATCTCAAGCTCAAAGAAGAACGCCTTGAAAGCGAAAGACGTCAATACGAAAATCAGCTTGAAGAAATAAAACGTATAGAAGGAATTATTGAGCAGCAGCGATCATTTGCAAGAGAGCGCAATTTCATTACAGCAGAAAGCAAAAGAAAAATGCTCGAAAAAAAGAAGGCGGAATTAGTTATTCCCGACCCTCCGCTTTCAAAAATGCGTATGAAGTTCACTCCTGTGTGCGAAACAGGAAATGACGTTCTGACGGTTAAAGGACTTTCAAAGTCTTTTGGAGAAAAGCTTCTTTTCTCGGATGCGGATATGCAGGTTTTCAAGAATGACCGTGTTTTCATGCTCGGTGCAAACGGTTGCGGAAAAACAACTCTTCTGAGAATTCTGACCCGTCAGCAATCGGCAGATGCAGGCAGTTTTCTTTTTGGAGCGAATGTCAGAACGGGCTATTTTGATCAGAGTCTTGAAACGCTCCATAACAACAAAACCGTAATTGATGAAATATGGGATGAACACCGTTCGTTCACCGAAACAACAGTCCGCAGTTATCTTGCGCTGTTTCTTTTCAGAGGCGACGATGTTTTTAAGAGTGTCAGCACTTTAAGCGGCGGTGAAAAGGCAAAACTCTGTCTTCTGAAACTTATGCTTTCGGGTTCGAATGTTTTGCTTCTTGACGAGCCGACAAATCATCTCGATATCCCTTCAAGAGAGGTTCTTGAAGCGGCACTTTCGGATTTTGACGGAACGATAATCTGCATTTCGCACGACAGATACTTTATCAATAAACTTTCAACGAAAATTTACCGCATGAATCAAAACGGCTTTGACAGATTTGACGGTGACTATAATGATTACGCTGAAGCGATTCTTGCTCAGTCAAAAGAAAAGCCGAAAAAGGCTGAGACAAAGGTCAATCTTTATAAACTTCGTAAAGAGCGTGACAGCGAGATGAATAAACTCAAGGGCAGAATCAAACGCCTTGAAGAGGAAATTGACCGTCTTGACGGAGAAATTTCGGAATATAACGCAATACTTTCATCGCCTGAAACAGCGGCGGATTATGAAAAAATTATCGAATATACAAAAAAACTTGATGAAGCAACCGAAAGCCAGCTTGCGTTGATGGATGAATGGGAAGAATGCAATTCCAGATTTAACGAGCTTTCGGAAATGGAGGTATAACATGACAAGCAATGAGCTTTTCAGGGGTGCAAAATGGATTGAATGCACAGGAAACGACGCTCCTCTTTTCAGAAAAGAATTCAATGCCGTAAAGGGCGAAAAAGCGGAAATAACAATCTGCGGTCTCGGCTATTTTCATCTTTATATTAACGGCAAAAAGGTCAGCGATGATTTGCTTACCCCCAATGCAACAAATTACAGCGAAAGAGATCTCAATTTGCTTAATTTTCCTCTTTCAAGTGATTTTTCTTACAGAATTTATGCCGTGAGATATGACATAACCGATTATCTTCTTGACGGTAAAAACACCCTTGCCGTCATGCTCGGAAACGGTTATTATAATCAGAATAAGAGAATGGCGGAAGGTAATGTTGTTTTCGGCACACCGAAACTTTGTTATGTTATCGAAAAGGAAAGCGGAGATATTCTTTGTGACGAAACAACTCTTACACGCAAGGGTTACATATTGGAAAATAATCTTTATATGGGAGAATACCATGACTATTCGCAGTATCCTGAAGGCTTTGATAAAAACGGATACTGCGGAGGAGATTTTTCGGAAAGCACGGTGATTCCTGCACCCGAAAGCAATTTTCAGATTCAGTTTTCACCCTCCGATAAAGCTGTCCGTACTCTTAAGCCAAAGCTTATAAAGGATGAGGGCAAAACAAAGCTTTACGAGGTCAGCGAAAACACGGTTGGCTATGCGGTTTTCAAATGCTGTGAAAAGGGAAAGAAAATCGTTGTAAGCTATGCAGAAGAAATTTATGACGAAAGACCTTATTACGGCGTTAAATTTGCAGAAAACTATCAGACAGATACGTTTATTACAGATGGCAGCGACCGTGAATATATTCCCGAATTCACATGGCACGGCTTCCGATATTTCAGGGTTGAGGGTGATGTTGAGCCTATAAGAGTTGATGTTGTTCATTCGGATTGCCCTGTGATATCGTCGTTTGAAAGTGATAACGAAAATCTTAACTGGCTTTATGACGCATATATAAAAACTCAGCTTTGCAATATGCACAGCGGCGTACCTTCCGATTGTCCCCACCGTGAAAGACTTGGTTATACGGGTGACGGTCAGCTTTGCTGTGAAGCGGGAATGATGCTTCTTGACAGCAGGGAATTTTACAGAAAATGGCTCTATGATATTGCCGACTGTCAGTGTCGAAATTCGGGTCATGTGCCTCATACAGCTCCGTGGATGGGCGGCGGAGGCGGTCCGTCAGGCTGGGGCGGTGCGATAATCGAAGTGCCTTATAAATTCTATAAAGTATATGGTGACAAAGATCTGCTCAATGAATTCTTCCCGAAGATGCTTCATTTCCTTGATTATCTTGAAAGCAGAAGCGAAAACGGTTTTGTTTACCGAGAGGAAGAACCCGGATGGTGTCTCGGGGATTGGTGCGCTCCCGAAAAAATCAGAATTCCCGAGGTTTATGTCAACACCTGTCTTTATGTAAGATTCATGCAGCAGACCGTTGAGGCAGCCCAAATTCTCGGCAGAGAATCAGAGGCTGCACACCTTAACGAGAGAATCGAAAAAGTTAAAAGAGCGATTACGGTTGCTTATTACAGTTTCCATCAGAATACATTCTGCGGAGATGTTCAGGGTGCATCATGTCTTGCGCTCAGGATAGGTCTCGGAGATGAAGGCGTAAAGCAGGAAGTGTTTAATAAATACGAAAAACTTGGAATGTTTGATTCGGGAATTATCGTTACGGAAGCTTTGCCCGGATACCTGTTTGAAAACGGTAAGGGTCAGATTGCATTTAATCTTCTTTCAAGCGATAAAGATGTTTCGTTTGCTTACATGAGGAAAAACGGTGCGACAACTATCTGGGAAAACTGGAGCGGTGCGGATTCAAGAAACCATCCCATGTTTGGCTCGGTAACAAAATATCTTTTCACATATCTTCTTGGTATCCGTCAGCCTGAAAACGGCGCAGGGTATAAGGATGTTGTTATAACACCGTGCTTTGTTGAAGGCATGGACAGAGCAAAAGGTCATCTTGAAACCGCAAGCGGTGTTGTTTCCGTGGATTATGTGAAAAACGGCGGCAAGGCAACAGTTAAGGTTTATGCTGACCCGAAGATAAATGCAGTTTTTGCATATGGCGGAAAAACAACAGCTTTCAGCGGAGAAGCAGAGTTTGAAGTTGAAATTTAAGGGAGAATAAAAATGGCAGTTATTAAAAATTACGAACCGAAATATTTTGAGGATGTCCGTCAGGTGTGCATAAATACTGGTCCGAAAGAAGCTTCGACAGACCCCAATATGCGTGATTTTATTCTTTTCACTTTCTGCGACTATTATCTTGAGCAGGAGCCTGAAAATGTTTTTGTTCTTGTTGATGAGGAAACAGATACCGCTCAGGGTTATGTTTTCGGCGCAAGGAATTTTAAAACATATCTCAAGAATATGAAGCCTTATCTTAAAAAGGTGAAGAAAACGGGTATGGCAAATTACCGTGACGCAATAGGTGAAATTCTCGGTCATGCAATTTATTCCTTTAAATACCCTGCACATCTTCATATCGATATCAATGAACCTTTCAGAGGTAACGGCAACGGAAGCCGCATGATATCAACACTTACGGAGCATATGAAGAAAAATAAGGGTGTAAAGTCGATTATGCTTATTGTCGGCACAAGCAATAAAAGAGGAATTAATTTCTATAATAAAAACGGCTTTAAAACTGTTCGCGTTCTTAAAGGCGGAACGGTTATGGCAAAGGAGCTTTGATTATGCGTTACGGAGTAATCGGTACGGGTTGGATTGCGAAGTCTTTTATTGACGGCGCACGACTGCTTTGCAATTCGGATTTTATTGCCGTTTATTCCAGAACGGAAGAAAGCGGCGGCGAATTTGCAAAGAACAATAATATTCCGAATGTCTACACGGATATAAATGAGTTTGCAAACGGAGATTTTGATGCGGTTTATATTGCAAGCCCCAATAAGCTTCACTATGAGCAGTCGAAGCTTATGCTTGAAAACGGTAAACACGTTATCTGTGAAAAGCCGATAACCGTTGAACCCGAAGAACTTACGGAATTGCAGGCTCTTGCAAAGAAAAACGGTCTTGTTTATATTGAAGCTATAATGTATATGTTCAATCCGGCAAGAGGATTGCTCAAAGATGCCATCGGAAAAATCGGCAGAATAACAAGCGTTCACTTTGATTTTTCTCAGCTTTCTTCAAAATATCCGGCATACCTTGAAGGCAAGCTTCCGAATATTTTCAATCCTGCTCTTGCAACGGGATGTCTTATGGATTTGGGTATTTACTGCGTATATCCTGCGCTTGACCTTTTCGGTTTGCCCGAAAAAATAACAGCCTGCGCCTCTTTTATGGAAAGCAGTGCTGACGGAAGCGGAAATTCGGGTCTTTTATATCCCGATAAGCTTGTGAATTTAACCTATTCAAAGCTCGGACAGGACAGACTCGGTTCGCAGATTTTCGGTGATAAAGGAACAATAACAATTGAGTCGATATCAAAGCTTGTTAACATGAATATCATCGATAATAACGGCAATAAAACCGAAATCATCGGTGATGTGCCAAAGGAAAAGCTTATGGGATATGAAGCGAAGGCATTCGAAGAATTTATAGCGAATCCCCATGACGAGTATTATGCTGTGACAAGTGAAAGAGCTTTACAGGTCAGCAGAATAATGAAGGAAATCCGTAATCTTTCGGATATAAAATTCGGATAATATGAAATGTGAAATTTATAAAAGTCTCCCTGAAGAGGCTCACGAAATAAGAGTCAGAGTTTTCATTGAAGAGCAGGGGTTTGAAAATGAATTTGACAGCATTGATGCCCAAGCTGTTCATTTTCTAATGAAAGACGATAACGGAAATCCCGTTGCAACATGCAGAGTATTTTGGGATGACAAAATGAATTCCCATATCCTCGGCAGACTTGCAGTTTTGAAAGAATACAGAGGCAAAGGGATAGGCTCGGACATTGTCAGGGAAGCGCTTGCCTTTGCGGAAAAATCGGGAGGCAAAAGCCTTATGCTTCATTCTCAGTGCCGTGCGGCAGCCTTTTATGAAAAACTCGGATTTAATTCCTTCGGAGATATCGAAGATGATGAGGGGTGTCCTCACATCTGGATGAAAAAAGAAACAGGCGTGGTATAATTACCACGCCTGTTTCTTTTTTAATAGAGTGTTTTTGAAAGATAGAAGCAAACCCAGAGTGCGATTACAAAAGCGGATTCTGCAGGGATGGCAAGCTTTGTGTAGGGACATTTCCATCCCTTATCAACAAAGAGGAATATGGTTCTTGTAACAAAAACTGTTGTTGCAAAAAACATACCGCCGACAAGTGAGTGCATGGGTGTTTTTGTTGCATAAGTGAGATAAAGCAGAAACGCACCGAGGGCAAATGAAATACCGCCGTAGTAAACTCTGATTTCCGTTTTACCCGCATTGTCCACAGGTTTTATTGAAAAGCTCTCTGCGTTTTTGAGAGGCTTCAGAATAAACACGATTGCCATACCGAAGAAGTAAAGGGCAAGGCAAACAGTTGCAAAACCTGCCGGGATGTTTGACATTAAAATTTCTTTCATTATAGCTCTCCTTTACACATTCATAGTTAGATAATATCACAAATTTTTATTAAGGTAAAGAGACTTAGCAAAAAAAGAACTGTCTTTTGCCTTATTTCGGCATAAAAACAGTTCTTTTATTCTTTTTATACTATATTCAGCACCGCATCAAACACGAAAGTTCCCACCTTCAGTTTTGTTGTATTGTCATAAACCGAAAGCACAATGCCTGATGCGATTTTTGAATTCTTAGATGCATCCTGGAATTTTGCCTGAATACCGTCCTTGTCGATTATACCTCTGTAATAGTCACCGCCAAGAGTAAAGCCTCTTAAAGCAATTGAGCCGTTTGCCTGATGCTCGTGCTTCACCTTGCTGCCGTTTCTGATAAGCACATAGTTTTTCTTTTCGGTAATGCTCTTTTTTGCGC
>JAZSCO010000152.1:0-2864 GCA_045602965.1 Acutalibacteraceae bacterium
TTTATATTCCGAAAGAGGGACATGAAGAAATACTGATGAAGGGACACGCACTGCGGTCGGATTGTCGGCAAGAAACTGAGAATCGCTTGATGCATAGAGCTTCAATTGATTCTGCTCGTTATTTTCTTTGATGATTTTTGAATACCATTCGATCTGATTTTCGTGAATGTTATCGTATTTCCACATGATTCCGAAATAGTCGTTATCGACATATGAGTGCGAGTCAACGGTAAAAAAAGAGCGGGTGATTATTCCGTTTGATTTAACGATATTGAATACCTGATTTCCGTAGCCGTCAACATCTTCCGGACCTCTTCTTAAAAGACAATGAGGATATTCTTTGTAAAAATCCGTGATTTCTTCACGGCTGAAAAAGCTGTATGCTTCCGTGTCGTGATTGCCGTAAGAAACTGTCCAGTAAACTCCGAGAGATTCCATAAGCTCTGCAAAAAGCTTTGCACCCGATTTATTGTTGAATGTACCTGACTGGAAAGGTACGGGATATGCAACGTCACCGGATACAATAACAAGGTCAGGCTTTTCTGCGCTTATCATAGCGGCTACGGCGTTAAGTGCCATGGAGTCTTTTTTTATTGACATCCATCCTCCGCCGAAATGTGTGTCTGAAAGCTGAAGAACTTTCAGACCGTTATCGGAAAAAATATTCCATATGCCGTCAGAGGGATTTTCAATTGTTAATTCTCTGACTTCTACCGATGGGAATGTTTTGGCTTTTTTGATGTTTGCGTTAAGACCGATAACGGTTATGACCGTTGTTATTCCGATAAATAAAACAATGACAGCAAGGATTACCGAAAAAACACGGCAAACTATTTTCTTTGCTTTTTTTTCGTTTTTATTTTTCATTCTGCACCTCTGAAAGATAAATAAATCTCGGCATTAAATTCGCTTGCAATGCTTTCTCCGATTCTTTTTTCCGATTCTTTTATTTCTTCTGCTGTTTCACAGTTTGTTTCAACTGTTGCGGTAAAAATCCTGTTTTGCCCGTATTTGTGGCAGGCTATTGACATAATCTTTTTTACGGAAGTTTCTTTTTCAATAATAATCTTGGCTTTTTCGCATACATCGGATTCGTTTTTTCCTATAAGAGCCGAGCAGGAAATAATCAGTGCTTTGATTCCCTGAACGGTCATTACTATGCTTATTATCATTCCTGCAATGCCGTCTACGGAATAACCGACTCTGTTTGAAAGAGTAAATGACACAAAACTGCAAACGGTGATAAAAAAGTCCATCAGGCTGTCTGCTGCAATTCCTTTGATAATTACGTCGCCGTTTTTATTCCGTCTGAGGAACAAAGCAAGAACAAGTTTTACAATGGCAGTAACTGCTATTATAACGGCATACCGAACTGAAAACCATACGGGCATGGGATACATGATTCTTTCGAATGAAGTATAGCCGAAGTATAATCCCGAAACGGAAATTGCAAGTGAAATGATAAAACTGAGCAGGTCTTCAACCTTACCCATGCCAAAGGGATAGTTGTCGCTTCTTTTGCGTAGAATCAGCATAAGCCCGACGAATGCCGCAATGCATACACCGGAATCAAGAAGGTTATTCATTGAATCGGCATATATTGCAACGCTGCCGGAGGAAAGTCCGATATAAAGTTTTACAAAAAACAGACCGAGGTTGAATACCGCGGCAATTACGGCATAACTGTAAGATTTTTTCATAGCATCAAATTCTAATTATAAAAGGTGCGGAAAAACCGCACCTGTGTTGGGTATCAATCAGATGAAAAGAATATCCCTGTTAAACTTTACAAAGATATATTTGAAGAATGCTGCAACCTGTTCAAAGAAACTGAATTCGTTACCGTTGAATTCAAAACGGTCAAGAGCAGCTTCGTTATCTGAATAGAATTCTCTGTATTTGATAACTTCTGTTTCGTATTCGGATGTGCCTTCCTTGAGGTCTATAATACGAACGCCTCTGTTGTGGTCGCCGTATGAGCTGAATCCTGCACCGGGAGTGTTGACAAGGTCAACGCCCTGATATTCAACTTCAAAAGTGTTCTTATGGTCGTGTCCGAAGAACATTGCAACAACGTCACCCTGATTCTTGACAGCTTCAAACTGACCGCCGTTTACTGTTCCGGGGCAGGGCATTTCGTTGATTTCGCCCGTTCTGAGATACTCAGGATTGATTGCATAGTATTTTCCGTCGCTTTCAACATATTCATAGTTATCCTTTTCAGCTGCGGGAACTTCAATTATGGTGTCGTAGATTTCGTTAACAATAATGTGCTGGAACATCATTGAAGGAACGGCTACGCCACCGTTCTGAGCCTTAAGAGCATTTGATGTTTCAACATACCATGCAAGCTGATCTTCGTGAACATAGTCATAACCGCCGTTTTCATCGTCATACATGTTGGAGTCGATCATGTAAAGATTATAAGCGATCTTGCTGATGTCATCGGATGCATAGATGGGAACATTATATGTACCGCAGCCGTAAACAGCGTTGCCTTCATCAACTGCGATGCAGTTATCGTACTTATTATAAATTGCCATCTGTTCTTCTTTTGTTACAAGTTCTTCAGCATCGTGGTTGCCGAAAACAACTGCAACAGGAACGCCGTATTCTTCGAAAATTGACATGAATCTGTCGATTGCGATTTCAACGAGAAGAAGGTCGATTGCGTGAATGCCTACGGTTGCAGAGCCTGCAGAAATGTTATCGCCTGTAAGAACGATAAGGTCGGGGTCTGCGGCGGGGACAACTTCGTTGAGGAAATCTTTTGTGATTTCGAGAAGAAGGGGACCGTCCTGAATATCAGCTATCTGCATAATGCGGAAATTGCCGTCTTTGTCAAACTGAAGCTTTTCAGATGC
>JAZSCO010000153.1:0-7935 GCA_045602965.1 Acutalibacteraceae bacterium
ACCGACGACGAAAAGGATCGAAAGATCGCAAGCGGTAAGCAGTCCACAGAGTTTTCCTCCTACGAGTGCTTCTATACCCGTACCACAGGTATATGGCAGACCGTATGGCTTGAATTTGTTCCGAAAACATACATTAAGAGCTTCAAGCTTTATCCCGATTACATCAACGGTGTTATAGCAATTTCGGCTGTTGTTGAGGGCGAAGGCGAATTTACCGCTTCAGCTTCATATGAAGGCAAACCGATGGGCTCATTTTCAAAGAAAGCCGTCGCAACAATCACAGGCGAAATCAAACTTGACGAAATCCATCTCTGGGAGGTCGGCAACGGCAGACTCTATGACCTTGAGTTGACATTCGGCGAAGATAAGGTCAAGAGCTATTTCGGACTCCGCAACGTTAAAATTGACGATTACAAATTCCTCATCAATGGCAAATCCGTTTTCCAGCGACTTGTTCTTGACCAGGGTTTCTATCCCGACGGTATCTACACAGCGCCCACCGACGAAGCGCTTGAAAATGATATCAGAATTTCATTGGCTGTCGGCTTTAACGGTGCAAGACTTCATCAGAAAGTTTTCGAAAAAAGATTCATTTATCACTGCGACAGACTCGGATATATCGTATGGGGAGAATACGGTAACTGGGGTCTTGACTGGTCGGATGAAAGAGCTCTCGAAGCAATGCTCAACGAATGGTGCGAATGCGTTGAAAGAGATTTCAACCACCCCTCAATCATAGGTTGGTGTCCGTTCAATGAAACCTGGGACATAAACGGAAGAAAACAGGTTGACAGTGTTCTCAGAACAATATACAGAGTTACAAAGCATCTTGACGAAACCCGTCCCTGCATTGACACAAGCGGCAATTTCCACGTTGAAACAGATATCTATGATGTTCATGATTACGAGCAGGATTATCATGTATTCAAAGAAAACTACGATAAGCTCATGACAGAAAACATTCTTTACGAAAGATTCCCTGACAGACAGATGTACAGCGGCAAAGGCTGCGCATGGGTCAGCGAATACGGCGGACTTCAGTGGTCCAGAGGTGACAGAAGCGATGCATGGGGCTACGGCAACGCACCCAAAACAGAGGAAGAACTTGTTGAAAGATATGCAGGTCTTACAAATGCACTTCTTGATAACTACAGAATGTTCGGTTTCTGCTACACTCAGCTTTACGATATCGAACAGGAACAGAACGGTCTTTACTATTACGACCGCACACCCAAATTCGATACTGAAATATTCAGAAAAATCAACTCTCGCAAGGCAGCAATAGAAGATTGATAATCAGGAGGATACTGATATGTTAAAAATAGGTCTTGTCGGCGTAGGCGGAATCAGCGGCGCTCATATCCCCGTATGGGAGGAAATGGAAGATGCGGAGCTTGTTGCCCTTTGCGACATCCGTCCCGAAAGATTTGAAAAATATCCCGACAAACGTCATTATACAGATTTTGACGAAATGCTTGCAAACGAAGATCTCGACATTCTTGATATCTGCCTTCCCACTTATCTCCATGCGGATTTTGCAATCAAAGCCATGGAAAAAGGTATCAATGTTATAACCGAAAAACCGATTTCACTCAAAAACGAAGACGTTGAAAGAGTATATTCAACCGCAGAAAAATATAATGTCAAATTCATGGTTGCCCAGGTGCTTCGTTTCTGGCCCGAATACGAACTGCTCAAAGAAATTTATGATTCAAAGAAATACGGAAATCTCCTTTCGGGTACTATGATAAGACTCGGATGCTATCCGAAATGGACATGGGACAACTGGATGATGGACGAAAAGAGAAGCGGTCTTGTCCCCTTTGACCTGCACATTCATGACCTGGACTTTATGGTTTATGCTTTCGGAATGCCCAAGGTTGCTCACCAGTTCCGTTCAAAGCTTCCCAATCAGGATTACATAAGCGTCACATACGATTTCGGCGATTTCACAGTCAACACCGAATCATCGTGGTACGCAACTTGCTATCCGTTCACTGCCGAATTCCGTTTCCAATTTGAAAATGCCATTGTTGCAAACGAAAAAGGCAAGATGATGATTTATCTCAAAGACGATGAAAAAATTGATCTTTCACAGCAAGCCGACGGCGACACGGGAAGCATCAATCTCCCCAAGAGCAATGCCTATGCAAATGAAATCATATACTTTGCAGACTGCGTAAAAAATAACCGTCCCGTCGATAGAGTCAAACCCGAAGAGCTTGAATGCGTATTAAATATACTTAATAATCTTTGATAAAAAAAGCCGGAGAGAAACCCTCTCCGGCTTTTTGTTATGAGTTGATAAGATTATAAATCATGCCGAAAAATTCGTACAGTTTGATTGCATAGGGATTAAGAACATCCCAATAGCTTTCTTCATATACAACGGTCCATTTATTTACCACTCTGTAAAGATAAAGTAACTCGCAGTCCGAAAGAAGATTTGTTCCGCCCTCGGAAAACAGTACCGCATTCATCTCTTTGAGGTCATCGTGGAGTTTCTCGCCTTCCCTCATCCATACATACGGAAACTGCCATCTCGAAAATTCGCCGCGTTTATTAGCGCTCTTCCAATATCTCCACGAAAGCTCTGATCTGCGGATTTGCTGAAGCTGCTCATCGGTAACGGCCGCTTCTTTGGCCTTTTCCCAAAGTTCATTGCAGCGGTTGATATCTTCATTGGTCATGTTATAAAGAGTATCGGTTGCAGACTGATAAATGGTGAGATGCTTTCTCTGCGTAACCGCGTGTTCGCTGATTATATCGATAAACTCACGGATGTATTTTCCTCCGGGACCGTAAACCGCCTCAAGATATCCGTTCATTTCAGCGCTGTAATCAAGATAGGGATTCTGCATAAGCTTTGAAAGAAGATATGTTCTCATTTCAGCAAACTCTGCATCGCTGTTATAGATATAATAGTTACCTTCTTCGTAGACTCCCTTTACATTGTTTTCATAAAAGATCTGGACGTTTCTCTGAAGCACACCAAAATTCGGAAATACGCACAATGTATTTGCATAGTTATGGACATAATCCCAGATATAAATTCTGTTGCAGATTTTACTCCATTCCTTAAGGTCTTTCATGAATGCAACGTTCTGTTCACAATTTGCATCATCAAGAGTATGACCGAAGCAGCATTCAATTGAGCAGAGCCTGACTATTACATCCTCACGGGGAACAACTTCCGAAGGCGCTTTTCTCGTATACTGATAAGCAAATGTATCAAAAACAACATTATCGTAGCCATATTGTTTTACTCTGCTTGCAATATCATTGACAAACGAAATCATCGTGCCTGACTGAGAACCGTTCTTACTGTCAATCGCCTTGCAGTTATTACATTGACAAAAATTATAATTATCATGCTGTGTGAGAGAAACAATCTGAATGTCGTCATCAAGATTATGTTCAGCAGCAAGCAGAGAAAGAACTTCTGCCGCTACAATTTCTTTCACCTTTTCATTTGTAAGACAAAGTTGATCGGGAATTCTTTTGCCGTTGCGGAGAGCAAAATACTCGGGATGCTCCGCAAAATATGTTTCCGCTTTGCAGAAATATGTTGTGAAAGTATGGCAAAATCTGCCGAGATATCTGACTGTTGATCCCTGCTCTGAAGTGAGAGTTCTGTATACACCGCCATTGAGACCGTTTGCTATTGAAAATTCAGGGTCTGTTGAGCTTGCGGTATCTGTTTCCGTATACTCAAAAAAAGGAGTATATTCCTCATTGATTCCTTCGGGAATTTTGATATTTTTATTCTCAGGAACAACTACAACTTCCGTTTCGTACCAATGACAACCGCAGTATTTTTCAAGAAAAGCATAAACGCCGTTAATTGTTCCCTTGTTGCCAGCACCGCAGATAACAACTCTTTTTGCACTTGAGGTAATGAAATAGCTTCCGTCGGCAGAATCAGCATGATTATTCTCTGCCCTGTTTGTTGCACCGACGCAGATTTCATATCCGTCAACAGGCACATCATCGGTAACGATTTTAATGCTTCCGCCGATAATTCTGTCAAGATAATATTTCAGTTTCTGAGCCGCATAACTATCCGTTTCCGAAACGTTACACGGAATAACTATCACGCACTCCGAAACCGAAAATTCCGTTTCAGTCGCATATGCGGATAACTGCAACGAAAAAGCAGCAGTTATCAAGGCAAGAATTGCACTTAAAAACTTTTTCATTCTCATTCCACCTTTTTTCGTTATTCAAATAAATTCTACACAAATGCTTATCGCATTGTCAAGTGTTTAAATTCTCTTTCGGTATTGAAAATCCAAAGCATTCAACACCACGACATAAAGAAACGGTTTGCAAGGGATACTGTCCTCGCAAACCGTTTTTACACTATTTATTCTAATGGTGATGTCAGAATTAATACAACAAACGTGCTGTGCACTAAAAATTACCGTAAATAAAAGCTGTATTTCCGATATATGCAAGCAAAACGGTTAATCCTGCAAAAATGAAGAATAACGCAAGACCCGACACTTTGTTCAAATCAAGAATTATATATTCTGCTGAAATTTTACCGTCATTGGTTTTTCGTTTGAATACAGCAAAAACAATTTCAGCAATCGCAAAAACCAAAGCAACAAAGCTCCACGAGTAAATCTGTCTTATGCCTTCGGTTTGAGTTAATCCGATAAACATATCCGTTGCGTTACCCAATGATTCCGCACGGAAGAAAACCCATGTGAAAGTTGCAAAACAAAAACAGGCAAACGCCGAAACAGTTTTCAAAACACCAGATTCCTGCTTCTCTCTCTTCGTAAAACTGCGGAATAATTTATGAATAATAAGAGCCAGACCGTTTATTCCGCCCCATATGATAAAAGTAAAATTTGCTCCGTGCCACAAGCCGCCTATGAGCATTGTGAGCAGCAGATTAAGATATGTTCTGAATTTTCCTTTTCTGTTTCCGCCAAGCGAAATATACAGATATTCCTGAAGCCATTGTGAAAGACTTATATGCCAGCGTTTCCAGAATTCAGTCGGATTGAGAGATACATAGGGCAAGTTAAAGTTTTTATCGAAATCAAATCCGAGAATTTTCGAGAATCCTATCGCGATATCGGAATATCCGGAAAAATCAAAATAAATCTGAAGCGAGTATGATATCATCGACAACAGAACCGTTACCGAATCAAATGCTTTGGGTGAGCCGAAAACATCATTCACAAAAACAGACAGATTATCGGCAAGGACCATTTTTTTGAATATTCCGAGAAGAACAATCTGCATTCCTGTTTCTAAATTCTTGAGAGAAACACAATGTTGATTATCGAGCTGTCCGAAAAATCTCTCGGGTTTTACAATAGGTCCCGATACAAGTTTTGTGAAAAAAGAAATATAAAGAGCTACATTTATAAAGCTGTTATCAGCGGAATATTTCTTTCTGTAAACATCGATAAGATATCCGATTGCGGAGAAAGAATAGAAAGAAATACCGAGCGGTGCAATAAGATTGACCGTTACAAAATCCCTTCCCAATAATGCCCCGATTGACTGAGAGAAAAAGTTGAAATATTTGAAAAATCCGAGCTGAGCAAGAATAACAAAAACACCTGAAAACATCATTATTTTATCAAGCTTTTTGTTTTTGCCCATTCTGAGTGCCGCAAAATAAACTGTAACCGTAACCAGTATAAGGCTGAAGCAAAACTTCCAATCAACAATTGCAGTCAAAGCATAGCTCGATATCAGAAGCAAAACTTTATTCGTCGCAACAAAACATTTTTTATCTGCGAGAACAAGCTTCGAAACCCACATCACAGCATATACAGCGGCAAAGAAAACAAAGAATTTATATTCGGTAAACGACATTATCTTCCCTCCGCTTTATATATTTCCTCAACAAGTCTGAGTGCAACAACTCTGTGTCCGTTTTTATTGAGATGACCCAAACCGACCCCTGTATTTGAAAATCCGTGAGCCAAGGTGTTTTCTTCATTGAACAACGATTCAAAAGAATCTGTCATATCCACAAAAACAATTCCAAGCGATTCGCAGGTTTCTTTGTAAACTTCAAGATATTTTTCGTTTGTTTGAAATACCTGTTCACCTTCTTTATTGAGATACTCATTCGGTGAATAGAAGATAACCGGGGTTACTCCGTGCTTTTCCGCTTCATTTTTTATCAGACCCAAAAAATCGGAAAGCACCGTGCGGTATTCTTCAGAAATAACAGTTTTGCGCGAGCTTTTGCTGTCGGTTTTATCGGGCTTAAAATTCAACCAGTTATCAATCTGATTATAAAGCGGCTTGAATGCAGGGATTTTTTGCAAATAAAACAGCAATCCGCTGTCATGCGATTCCATTGCAGACGCTTCTCCGGAAATAACCTCGTTCATCATATCTGTACCGAGCTTGACCGCATTGGTTTCAATCAAAACATATTTTGACGGAGTATATTCTTTCAGAGCAGAGTCAATGTTATCAACAATTCTGTATATCGTGTGCCCGGAAACACCGATATTATAGGTGCGATACTCAGGCATCAAATCATTTAGAAGAAATCCGCAATTCTGATTCTGATTAACCTGATAAGCCTCCATGTGAGAGCTGCCCATAAGAAGAATGTCAATATCATCATGGTATTCTGTATTGTTGAAGCCGTTTTCATCCATCTTAATAAATGAAAATCCTTCTTTCATATTGTTCATTCTCTGATATGATAGCCAGGTGTAGTCTGTAGCTCCGGTGGTATTTGTAATATGAATTCCCGTGTAATTATAAAAAAATGCAAAAACAGACAAAACCGCAAGCGAAATTGCACTTGCAGCAAAAGCTTTCAGAAGCCAAATCAATATTTTTCTGACTGTTTGCTTTTTCATATAAAACACCTTTTTAAAACGACGAAAATACTACGACGGTTCAAGAAAATCCGAGCGGCAAAACATAATCACTCTGCTGACTGACCTGCGTTTTCAACGCTTTGGAGCAAACTTAAATTCTGACTTTTACCGAGTATAGAAACCTCGTTTTCCGTCATGCTTACATGATTTTTACTGCGATAATTATATCATCAACGGCTGCAACTGTCAACTTTTCAAACACAGCTGACATCACCTTCATGTTTCTTCTCAAGAAATTCGAAAGAGTAAAGACTCAAAGCGGTTTATATTGATTTATCCATGCAACTATGATACTATAATTACAGAATTTTCTGCAATGTTTATAGAGTATACGGAGAAAATATATGGGATTTTTCAAAAGAAAACAAAGTGTTTCCCCTGCCACTCATGCAAGAACAGAAAGATTCTGTTTGCGTTGCGGATTTTCCTGAATCCAACTTTGGCTGATATGCAGGTTTACTATTCGCATAAATCAATCCAGACCGGTTTAATAACACTTTATAGATTAGGTGAAGTTTATGCTTGTTCAAAAAATCATCAGTTTCTTTTTGGCTTTTACAACTTTTTTAGGTTGTGTTTTTAACTTTCAAAAAACATTGAAAGAAACTGATTATGAAATTTCAACACAAGAGGTTGTGCGCGATATGGATAAATATGCAGGAATTCATTCTGAAATCAAGAATTGCGGCGATGTACCCACACTTTACATTAATGGCGAACCGCACGCTGCCGTAGCATATATGACTTATCTTGAAAAATTCAATGAGTATGATGACTTTGCGGCTGCAGGATATAGATTCTATTCTGTTCCCGTTCTTTTCTCGGGCAGATGGATAAGCATAACAGACGGTCTTACTCCGTTCAAAAAGGGTATTTTTGATAAAAAAGGCGCTCCCGATTTTTCGCTGTTTGATGAGGCTGTCGAGAGAATTCTTGAGGCCTGCCCCGACGCTTACATAATTCCGAGAGTCAATATCAGTATGCCCGTCTGGTGGGAACAAGAAAACCCTGATGAACTGAATATAAAAGACGGCGTTCCCTACAGAGAATCTTTCTATTCGCA